>JASFFN010000384.1:0-3307 GCA_050124275.1 Roseobacter sp.
TGAACAACGCCGGGTTCGGAGTGCCCGGAGAGCTGTGCGACATCGAGTGGCATCGGCACCGGGACACAATCGAAGTCATGGCCACGGCGCCGGTTCATCTTTGCCACCTGTTCGCTCCGGCTATGCAGCAGCGTGGGTCCGGTCACATCATCAACGTGTCCTCGCTCTCTGCCATTCTGCCGCCCCATGCGGGCGGGACACTCTACTATCCCGTGAAGGCCTTTCTTCACAAATTCTCGATTGCTTTTCGGGCCGAGATGCGGTCAAGCGGCGTATGGGTCACGTCGCTTTGTCCCGGCTTTACACGGACCGGTTTTCAGCAGGCCGCCGGCGGTACGGTCGAAAAGGTGACCCCGCCGACATGGACGTGGAGCGATCCGGATGCTGTTGCCCGCGCCGGCATCCGAGCCGTGGAACGCAACAAGCCGATATGCGTACCGGGACTTCTGAACAAGATAATCGCTCTGCTTTTCAAAGTATTGCCGGGCTCCGTCGGTCGCTTGCTTGTCCGGGGTTAGTCTCAGACCACGTCCGCGGCGCTGACCATCACGGGTTTTGTGCGCAGATCCGTCAACATGTCCTCCTCCATGCCGACCACATCGATCCGCAGTTTGGCGGAACCGGATATCGAACGGGAAAGTATCCCCATTTTGCCGGTCTGCAGTATCCGCCGCAGCACCGGACTGCGCGCATCGAGAAGGATCAGCCCGATCTTTGAGCCATGGGCATGAAGACAGGCTTCAAGCAGCGCGAATAAAGCGCTTTCCGACCTGTCGGCGAAAAACAAATGGCTCAGGCGCAGAATTCGAAGCTCTTTCAGGTCCAGGAACCTGTTCAGGCCGGGAATACGCGGCATGGCGTTCATCAGAAATGCGCCTGAAACGCCGGGGATGGAAACGACTGACCATTTCAACAGCTCGACCTGTGCCGCAGCGATGATGCTGCCTGCTTCGCGGTAAACGAAACACGCTTCCGGATTCAGCGCGGCTGCAAAATCGGTCATTTCGTGATCGGCGTACAGTCTGTCCAGTTCCGACAGGGCAAAATCCGCCTCGGCCGGGCGCATCAATCCGACCTGTGGATCGTTGCGCGGAAACAAACGGGTAAACAGCGTGATCGGAATATCCGCCTCGACGCTATGACCGATCTGCGCGGAAAGCCGCAGGGAAAATTCAGTTGTTCCCTCGACATATGCAAACCCCAGCCCGGGTTTGCCCACCGCCGCGATGCAGTACCTTCGCACATGCTCGATCAGAATGCCGGCAAGCCCCTCATTTTGGCGCTCGGGTACCGTTGATGCCATGACGAAATGACAGGCGTCGCACATCTGCCCAGAGATACGCTTGCGGCACTTGTCCAACACAAAAACGCACACTTCCCGACCATCTTCCGACAACACGAAAAAGCTGGGGTCGCGCAAACGCGCCAGTTTCGCCTCGATGTCCAGAATCCTGTACTGCGTTCTCCTGCTGCCCCAAATGGTTTGTCCCAATAGTTTCAGCGTGGCTTCCGACGGCCGGTTAGACCGGGTGATCCGGTAGTTGTTTTCCGTATCCCGCCAGACAGTTTCAATTGTCATGGCCGTCTGCCCGCGCGCGGTCGTCGAGAACCGTCCTGCAGATATCGTCAAACAATTCCTTGTCTGTGATGATCCGCGGGACCTTGAACTGCCCACCCAGTCCGCGCCGCGACTTCATCCACCGCATGAATTGTCCCGGAGCAACCAGCCGCACGACGGGTGCCGATAGCGCAAGGTCGCCTTTTCGTAGTTCGGCGTAGTCCTCGTTTCGCGCGCTCAGATAGTCGTCAATGATCTTGGCCAGTTTCTTTTCCTGCGCCCGATCCGGATTTTTGGTTGTCTCGACAAGGTAGAGGTGGTGGTTGCGCCCGGTTTCGGCGACCGACCCGACGCAATAATCAACCATGGACAACGAGAGACCTGACGTCGCTTCTGCCATGGCATCGGCGATTTCGTTTTCGATCAGGTGCTCTCCAAAGACCGACATGGTTTTCTGGACCCTGCCCACGACAATCAACCGCGGCGGCGCGAGATCGACAAAACGCACGACATCGCCGACGAGGTAGGACCACAATCCCGCGGCCGTGGTCACAACCATCGCATAGTCCACGTTTTTGTCGATGTTTCCCACCCAGAACCGTTCCGGGTGTGCCTGCTCGACCTGCTCTGCCGGTATGAACTCGAAAAAGACCTGACCATCGAGATGCAGGCGCATACCTTCTCCGTCGCCCCGGTCAGCGTAGGCGAATACGCCCTCGCTGGCTGAATACATCTCGCGTGTTTCGGCATGACCATGGGCCATCAGATATTTAAATCGCTGCCTGTAGGGGGCGAAATTGACGCCACCATGCACGATGAGTTCGAGGTTCGGATACCACGCCGCCAGCTCATCCGTTTTCCCTTCGGCACATCGCGCAACTTCGTCGAGAAAGATCAACAGCCAGTTCGGCGATCCGCCCAGAAACCGGATGTCCCGATCGAGTGACAGGGGCGCAAGACGTGCGATTTTTTCCTGCCAGTCATGGATGCGCGCGATTTCCGGTGTCGGGAGAACCCGCTGGCCGAGCCAGGCGGGCAGGCCGCCCACCGTGATCGCGCTGACGGCGCCGATATCAACCCCAGGCGCTGCGCGGTTCAGTTCAGTTGGGCCTGTCAGGCCAAGCGCATCGCCGTCCAGTACACGGCTTTCCGGGCGCATGACCAGATGGTGGCAAAGCAGATCGACAAAACCGCGAAGCGCCGCGCGGCGCATGTCGGTGGTGTAGGGAATGTACTTGGAGCGCCCCGTGCTCGTTCCCGAAGTCATCGAAAAATAGGGGATACGACCGGGCCATGTTTCATCCACAAGGTCCGGATAATCCTTCTTCCACCACTCAAGCCAAAACGCGTCATACGCGCGAACCGGTACCTTACGTTGATAGGCAGTGACGTCTTCTATCAGATCAAAGTCGTGCGCTTGCCCAAACCTCGTCCGATGCGCCGTGCGCAACAGTTGCCGTAATAGCGTGCGTTGTGCTTGTTCAGCATTTAACCGGTTCAACCGGCGCACCCGTGCCGTTGCATAGAGCCGCGCGAAAGCGCTGAAACGGAAAGCATTCCAGTTCCGCAGATGTGTCGCTCTGCCGCTTCGGCGTGTCATCTGTAAGCTCTTGGCCTTTGGTTTGCGCAACATGGTGATAGCATGCAATGCGCAACGACAAAATCCGCGCGTATTTCGACGTTCAGCAGAGCGCAAATAGGGACTGTCGCTTTGATGCGCGAGGTATCTACACGGCGCGGCGGGAGAAT
>JASFFN010000385.1:0-3297 GCA_050124275.1 Roseobacter sp.
CTCGCGTGTCGCTCTGCCCCTTGTGGGTCTGGAGCATGGCCCGGTCAATTTCAGCGAGCGGCAGCCACTCTTCGGTGGGGCCGCTGAGGCGGAGGACTTCGATGCGGCAACCGGCCGCCGTGGCGTCGAAGGTGACCTGCACCCGCTCCATGCCGAACCAGAGGCTGGGGCCGAGTACCGCGAGCGCCAGCAGCAGGCTCAGCAGTGCCTTGCCGGTGTTGCCGAGGTAAAAGTTGTAGCCCGCGAGCCAGAGAAGCAGCCCGGCCGCCGCCATGAGCGCCGCCACGAGCGCGAGGGGACGGTGGGTCAGGACTAGCTGTTCGGGCGTGTCACGAGTGACGATCATGGGCGTGTCATGATATTCCGGTCGGTGTCGGTGGTTTGCCAGCCTCGGGTGATGATTGCCTGCGGGCCGGTCTTCTTCGAAGCCAGAGGACCGATCGGAACCGCGGGCCCGCATGCTGGTGTCCGAGAGCACGCGGGCGACTCTTTCGGGACCGCGTCCCTCAAGTGCCTTTTCCAGCGATGACCGTCCGACACGGCGCCCGCGCCGGTTTCCGCGCCGAGGTTGACGATGCCGAGGCGTTCTTGGCCCGTTTCGGCGATCCAGCATTTACCCAAGTGCATCTTCGTCTTCGGGTCGCGCACACGGCCCGGAATGCAGGCGCGCCGGTCCTCATCGTCGGCCAGGGCTTGCCGGAAAAAGTGCGTAGGGACGCCACGCCCCGCGATTTCGCTCATGTCGAGCATGAAATCGGCATCCTCGGGCGAAACGCGGTGCAGGGTAATGGACGGCATGTTGGGCTTCTGACGCATAGCAGCCTGACCGAAGCACAAAGCCTTCCGCGAAGCCAGACAAAAGAGGCAGGCGGTGCCGCCTGCCCCGGTCGCGGTCAGGCGGCCAGTTCTTCGATCTGCAAGCCTGCCTTGTTGAGAGCGGCGTCGGCGTCGACCATCATTTGATCTGCCGTCACCACAACCACGTCGGTGATGCCGATAAATCCCATGATATGCTTGAGGTATCCAGAGGCGAAGTCGATATCGGATCCAATCCCCGTGCCGCCCGACGCCATGGCGATGATCGCGCGTTTTCCCTCAAGCAGGCCCTTCGGACCATCTTCGGTGTATGAAAAAGTCACGCCAGCGCGTGCGATCTGGTCGATCCATGCCTTGAGGGCGGCGGGCACACCAAAATTGTAGATTGGTGCGCCGATGACCAGCACATCGGCTGCCCTGATTTCGGAAATCAATTCGTCCGAGAGGTCCAGCGCGTCGGATTGCGCTTTGGTGCGCTGGTCTGCTGGCGTGAAATTCGCATTCACCCATGTCTCGTCGATTTGCGGAATAGCATGTGTCAGATCGCGGCGGATCACGTTGCCGCCGAGCTTTGAAACGATGCGGGTGGTCAGGTCCCGCGTCGTTGAGCCGTTCAGTCGCGCCGAGGCATCAATGTGCAATACAGTCAGGGTCATTCGTTGGTCCTCCTGTTAAGGGCAGTGCAGCAACTCGTTTGAAAATAGACTCCGCAATTTCAAACACAATGTTGCAAATTGAACGGTATATGTGCAAAATTGCAGTGATATGCTTGGGGATGCTTCCGCTTTCGGGCGCGCCGAGCCTGCGCTGGTGCAACAGCAAAAACAGCTTCGCGATCAAAGTACTGTTTTGCGGGGCATCATAAGGCGGTAATGATCTTCATCAGGCGGGTTGCCTGGCGTTTACGAGGGGCGGATATGGACAGCTGGGACGAAATAAAGACAGCGTTTCAGGTTGCGCGTATGGGCACGGTCAGCGGTGCTGCGGACGTTCTGGGCGTCCATCATGCAACGGTGATCCGCCATATCGACGCGCTTGAGGGCCGTTTGGGCGTCAAGCTGTTTCAGCGACACGCCCGTGGTTACACGGCAACCGAAGCCGGTCAGGACCTGTTGCGTGTTGCGACGGCTACCGACGATCAGTTCAATCAGCTTGCAAGCCGGATCAAGGGGCGCGGCAATGACGTGTCGGGCGATCTGGTCGTGACCTCTCTGATCGATATCGCATCGCGCATGGCGCCGCTTCTGGTCGCTTTCCAGGAGCAGCACCCGGATCTGGTTGTGCGCTATCTCACGGGCGAAAGATTGTTCCGGCTCGAATACGGTGAAGCTCATGTGGCCATCCGCGCGGGCACGGCACCGGATCAGCCCGACAATGTTGTACAGGAGTTTCACCCGCACCGGATAGGGCTTTATGCAAGCCCGGCGTATATCTCGAGGCACGGCAAGCCGGATGGCGTGGAAAGCTTTGCTGATCATCGGTTTGTCGCGCACGACTCGGATCAGAGCCGCGCGCCGTTCGAACAGTGGCTGCGCAGGAACGCGCCTGCATCCAACATCAAATTCCGAAGTACGGACACCCGTGCTCTGCGGGCGGCCATTCTCGCGGGTGCCGGTATCGGTTTCCTGCCCACATTCGAGGCCAGAAACAATCCCGAACTCATCGAAGTGCACCCGCATCAGGAGGAGTGGAGCGGGCCGCTCTGGCTTGTGACGCATGTGGACCTGCACCGGACCGCCAAGGTGCAGAAGTTTCTGGCCTTTCTGAAAGCTGCAGCCAAAGAATGGGACGATTGACCCCTGCGCAGCGGGGCCATCTGGCGATGCTGCTCTTTTCCGCCGTGGTTGCCGGCTCGTTCTCGCTCGGCGCGCAGGTCGCCAGGGACATCGCGCCGCTTGCCCTGAATGCCGTGCGGTTTTGGGTGGCGGCAGCCGTCCTTGCTTTTGTCGTTGCCAGAACAAGCGGGTTTGAGCGCAGGATGTTTCTTGCGCCCTGGCGCTACGCTGTTCTCGGCGGTCTCTTCGGCATCTATTTCGTTCTGATGTTCGAAGGTTTGAAAACGGCTCTGCCGGTCAGCATGTCCGCTGTTTTCACGCTGACGCCGGTGCTCTCGGCCATTTTCGGCTGGATACTCCTGCGCCAGATCACAACGGCCAGAATGGCTTTCGCTCTCGCGGTTGGCGCACTCGGCGCGCTCTGGGTCATTTTTCGTGCTGACTTCATGGCGTTCCTGACCTTTGCCGTGGGTCGTGGAGAGGCGATCTTTTTTGTCGGATGCCTGTGCCACGCCATCTACACCCCCATGGTGCGAAAATTGAATCGCGGCGAACCGGCCACGGTGTTTGCCTTTGCGACGCTTTTGGGTGGGGGTGTGGTTCTGACCGGTTTCGGATGGCGCGACATAGTGGACACGGCATGGAGCGACTTACCGGTCATGGTGTGGGTCACATTGTTCTATATAGCCGTTTTCGCGTCATCTTT
>JASFFN010000386.1:0-3295 GCA_050124275.1 Roseobacter sp.
AAGCGATCCTCGACGTGGCGGTTCGCATCTGCAAACCGCAGTATTCCTACATCGCCCTGCTCAACGAGGATGATGGTCGGTATCACGTCAAATATACCAGCGGCGTACACGACAGCTACGCCCGGTACTTACAGGACAATCCGATCCGCCCGGTTCATGGAAGCAGCACGGGGCGCGCGGCCCTCCTGCGCCAGACAGTTTACATCGCAAACACTGAAACGGACGACAGTTACAAGTGGAAAGAAGCTTCGCGCAGAGGGGGCTATCTGAGTACTCTCGCAGTGCCATTGGTCAAGGATGGTCACAGTGTAGGCGTCATTGCGCTCGCCAGCGAAGAGGCCTCCGGATTTACTGATAAACAAATAAAACTTCTTGAGACTTTTGCCGCACAAGCGGTGATCGCGCTGAGCAATGCGCAGCTATTCCGTGAGCTTCAAGACCGCACGTTGGAAGTCACCGAGGCGCTTGAGCAGCAAAAAGCCTCGGCCGAAATTTTAAGTGTCATCAGCCGGTCGGTCGAAAACACGCAACCCGTGTTCGAAAAGATCCTCGAGAGCTGCCAGCACCTCTTTGGGGGCGAAGAACTGGATGTCCTGCTGATCGACGAGCAAGGGCTGCTTCAGGTCGCGGCCTATCTCGGCAAGCACGAGAAAGACCTTCTGAAGACTTTCCCCGCTCCTTGGGAGATCACACCCGCTGGCGAGGCCATCCGGACTAAAAGCGTCGTCAACTACGCGGACTGTGCGACCAATCCCGACACGCCGCGGGTGCTGCGGAAGATGGCGAGGATCGCCAGCTATCATTCGGTGGCCTTTGCCCCGATGATCTGGGAAGGCGAGGGAATCGGTGTCGTCGGTGTGGCGCGGTCGGCCAGGCCGTTTACCGACAAGGAACTGCGCATCATGCAGGGCTTTGCCGATCAGGCGGTCATCGCGATCCAGAACGCGCGGCTGTTCCGGGAGACCAAGGAGGCGCTGGAGCACCAGACCGCCACGGCGGAAGTCCTGGAAGTCATCGGCAACTCGGTCGAGGATGCACGACCGGTCTTCGACGCGATACTGAGCCGTGCCGCGACGATCTGTGATGCGCCGATGGCAAGCCTCAATCTGGTGAACGACGCCGGTACGCATGCGGATCTTGTCAGTCACTGGGGCGAGAAACTACGGCATCTCGAGGTTGGCAAAACAAGCTGGCCTCTTGAGTCGGACCTTGCGACAGTCGAGGTCTTTCACACAAAACGGCCCATACATGTCCATGATCTGAAGGACACGCCGCAATACCGGTCCGGCGACAAGATCCGCAAAGAGGTTGTGGATGACGAAGGGATTCGAACGTTTCTCGCCCTGCCCCTGATGCGGCAGGGGCAAGCGATCGGGAACATCGCGGTCTACAAACGCGAGGTGAAACCCTTCTCGAAGGAACAGATTGCACTTCTCGAAAGCTTTGCCGATCAGGCTGTGATCGCGATCCAGAACGCGCGCCTCTTCAACGAGACGCAGACGGCGCTGGTGCGCCAGACGGCCAGCGCCGATATCTTGAGTGTGATCAGCGAGGCGCAGACCGATGCGACTCCGGTGTTCGAGGCGATTGCCAATACCGCGGTGCGTTTGCTGGCCTGTGATGTCTGCTCTGTCATGATCCGTGAAGGTGATAAATTTGTTCCACGAGGCGCGGTCGGTCTGGACGGTCCGATCCCCGACCTGGGAAATGGCCATTTGATCGATCCGGAGCGCAACTTTCCGTCGCGTGCAATCGTGTCCAAGGAAATGGTGCATGTGCCTGACTTTTGGGCGATTGAGCTCCCCGCCGACGAGTACTGGGCCCGCGAGACATTTAATATTCACAGTGCGCTTTATTTGCCGCTTCTGCGGGGCGACGAATGCCTGGGCGCTGTGGCGTTCTCGCGCACGGTAACGCGCGCGTTTGATGAAGACGAAATTGCAATGGCGCAATCCTTCTGCGACCAGGCGGTGATCGCGATCCAGAACGTGCGGATGTTCCGCGAAACCCAGACAGCGCTGGCGCGGCAGACCGCGAGTGCGAACATCCTGCGCGTCATCAGCCAATCCCCAACCGACATCACGCCCGTCTTCGAAGCGATTGCCGTCGCCGGTATCAATCTTGTGTCCTGCGACATGGTGGGCGCGATGATCGCGCAAGACGACGAGTTCAAGGTCATCGCGCGGGCCATGGACGGCGCACTGGTTCCGCTCCAAGGTGATCCGCGCTTCCCGATCGATCCGGCCAGCAATTTCCCAGCGCAGGTCCTGCAGTCCAAGAAACTGTCCCATCTGCCGGACTGGGATGCGATCGATCTGCCCCCGTTTGAGCAGCAGACGCGGGACAATTATGGCATATCCTCTTCACTGATCGTGCCACTCTTGCGCAGCGAGCGGTGCATCGGCGTTCTGGCCTTCGCCCGCAAGCCGAAACGCGCCTTTTCGCAAGAAGAGATTGCCTTGGCGGAATCTTTTGCGGATCAGGCGGTGATTGCCATTGAAAATGTGCGCCTGTTCCAGGAAACGCAGACGTCTCTGGCCCGCCAGACGGCAAGTGCAAACATACTGCGCACCATCAGCGCTTCGTCGACGGATACAACGCCCGTTTTTCAGGAAATCGTAAAAGCGGCGATGCACCTGATCGACTGCGACATGGCCGTTGCCCTGATCAAGGAAAACGACCGTTTGTCGCAAGTCGCCGTCGCCAATTCGGACGGTCTCGTCGAAAATCCCCGCCAGATCTCCGTCCCGGTGGATCCGACGCACAATCTGCCGTCACAGGCGATCATGTCGCGCAAGGTTCTGCATACCCCCGACTGGGATACGGCTGATTTGTCGGAGATCGATCGCGAGATCAAGGAGAGAGCCGGTATCAAATCCACCATCATGCTACCTTTGGTGCATGGTGACGACTGCGCAGGGACTTTGAATCTGTTTCGTTTTGAGAAAAAGGCTTTTTCTGACGAGGAAATCGCCGTCGCCCAGACATTCTGCGATCAGGCCGCCATTGCGTTGGAAAACGCCCGCCTGTTCCGGGAGGCACAGGATGCGCGTGCCGCGGCGGAAAAGGCCAACGAGGCCAAGAGCGCGTTCCTGGCCACGATGAGCCATGAAATTCGCACGCCGATGAACGCGGTGATCGGAATGAGCGGGCTTCTCATGGACACCGAACTCGATACGGAACAGCAGGACTACGCGCGCACAATCCGTGACAGCGGCGACGCGCTTTTGGGGATCATCAATGAAATTCTCGACTTCTCGAAGATCGAAGCCGGCCAGATGGACATTGAAGATCA
>JASFFN010000387.1:0-3288 GCA_050124275.1 Roseobacter sp.
ATGGCCTTGCCTGTTTTCGGGCAAGAGCTTCGATTGTCAGGTTTCAGCCGCTTTCAAGCCACGCAGGGTCACCCCCCAGAACCGCGCCGTCAAAAGAACCGCTGCCAACGCCAGCCCGACCACCAACCCGAGCCAGACGCCGATACCATCAAGTCCCAGAACGAAGCCGAAAAGATAGGAGCAGGGGATCCCAACCAGCCAATAGCTCACAGACGCATAGACCATCGGGACCCTGGTGTCCTGAACCCCGCGCAGCAGCCCGAGTGCGATCACCTGAGCGCCATCGACAAGCTGGAACAGCGCCGCCACGGCCAGAAGGCCGACGCCGATGGCGAGGATGTTGTCGCGCTGCGGGTCCCCGCGTTCCATGAACAGGGACAAAAGCGGTTCGGGCAGCATGAGGTACAGCAGGATGGTCGCCACAGCGAAGCCGACGGACATCACAGTGACCATCAACGCGCCGCGCCCCATCTGCTCGGGATCGTTGCGCCCATACGCATTGCCCGCCCGGATCGTTGCCGCATTGGACAGCCCCAGATGCACCATGAAGGTAACGGCGGACAATTGCACGGCGATTCCATGCGCCGCCAGAGGCACGGTTCCCAGCCAGCCCATCATCACCGCCGAGGCGGCAAAAAGCCCGGTTTCGGCCAGCGAGGTGAGGCCGATCGGCCACCCGAGTCTGAAAACCTGCGCAAGCATCTGGCCATCGACGCGCCATAGCCGCTGAAAAAGCCTGTGTTGCGGCAAGCTCGCCAGAGCATAGATCACCACGCCGATGAGCATGGCTCCCTGCGTGACGATGGAGGCGATCGCCGCGCCGCGAATGCCAAGCTCGGGTGCGCCCCAGTTGCCGAAAATCAGCGCGTAATTCGCGACCGCATTGACCAGCGCCGCCAGCACGGTGATCCACAAAACCACCTGCGTGCGCTCCAGACCCGCAAGATAGGATTTGATGACCATTACAAGCAGGGCCGGCACGATCCCGTACCCGGCCAGTGCGAGGTAGCTGCTGGCATCGCCCGCGACGCTTTCGGTCTGACCCATCAGCCTCAGGATCGGCTCGGAACAGATCATCAGCGGCAGCGCGAACAGGCTGAAGGCGAGGCTGAGCCAGATGCCCATGCGCGTCGCCCGACGCAATCCGGTCTCGTCGCCTTCGGCGGCGAATGCCGCCACCATCGGCATCACCGCCCAGGCAAAACCCGAACCGAAGATGAACACGACGAAGAAAAAGGTCGACCCCAGCGTGACGGCCGCCAGCGCGTCCACGCCATACCAGCCCAGCATGACCGTATCCGTCACCCCGATCGCAATCTGCGCCAGATGTCCGCCGATCAGCGGCAAACCCAGCCGTATAATCGCGGCGGCATGTTGCGGATATGTAGTTGCCCGTTGCATGACCCTGCCTTACGCGCACCTTCGCGCAAGGAAAAGAGGCCACGGCGCGCGCGGCGGATAACTTCGCGCTTGTCACCAGCGGACAGTTCGCTCCGCCGCGTTCGGCCTCAACGCCGACCCTATGTTCGCGCCAAGCGCGCGCTGACATGGTCACCTTGCATGAATGGCCCCTGAGAGGCCCATGCGGCTGTTCAATGGCGCTACCTTTGGCGCTCATGCATTTTCAGTACCGGCTGGTATTCAGCAAGGCTTTGCGCGTATGTGCGCTTGGAAAGCCAATGGAAAAGTGGCAACAGGACCACTGTGACGAACAGAAGTATCGCCGCCAGTTGGAATGCCGCCGCAAGTCCTGCCCATTCCGATAAACCTCCCGCGATCATCGGCCCTGCCGCGATGCAGACATAGTAAACCGTGAAAAAGATCCCCATGCCAAACGCCCGCGCTTCGGGCGCAAGCACCAGCGAGGGCAAACTCACCATCGCCCCCACCGCCACGCCGGAAAAAATGCCCATGGCAAGCACGATCAGTACCGAATTTCCAGTCAACGAGGCAAGATACACGCAAAAGCCGAAGCCCAGATTTCCCAGCGCGATAAATTGCAGGCGCCGCCCGCTTCGGTCCGCAAGATACCCCGCGACGGTCCCGACGATCGCGAGACACCACAGAATGAGCGATGTCAAGGAGCCGGCATCGGTCAGTGTCATGCCCCGGCTGACAAACAATTGCGGGCCGAAGCTGAACACGATGGCGAGAGCGGCGTTGTAAAGCCCCCATATCGCACCCGCCGACAAGAGAGCCCAGAGAACCACGCCGCGGACTTTTCCAGTAGGGCTCGATGCCAACCGCAGTTCATCAGCCGGAGCGCGGTAGAACAGGAGCAAACCTGCAAATCCCGCGGCTACTATGGCCGTGACGAGACCCATCGCAAAAGCCAGTCCGCCCGCGACCGCGACGAACGGCAAACCGACCAGAGCAATCGCTATTCCGACCGGCCATGAATTCACGAAAACGGCCATGGCAAAACTGATCTCTCTTCCGGCGAACCAATCCGCCACCATCTTCGTCAGCAGCACATTAAGAACAACGCCCCCGATCCCCGAGACGAACCGCCCGGTCAACTGTGCGGACCAGGCCTCGGAGACCACCATCAGCGCGCCACCAAGTATCATCAGCGCAAGCCCTGCCAGAACGCATCGTTTCTCTCCGAATGTCCGCCCCAGGGCGCCACCCGGGGCGGCGATGAAGATGCCGGGCGCAAAGTAGAGACCAATCAGGACACCAACATCCGCGAGGCTGACGGCAAAGGTCTCCTCGATGGCGGGGGAGAGAGTTGCCACCATCTGAAACTGCACGGCCATGGTCGTCCGGACGAGGAACAAAAGCAGCAAAATGCGCCATCTGGTAGCAAGATAGGCCTGAGACATGATGAACTCCGATGCGCGCGGAACGCGGTTTTCGATCATCAAGACTAGGGTGCCCGTGGCTCGGCAGCTATCCGGCACACGTAGCATTTTGCATGAAGCATATGCAGGACGTATCCTCATGCAGATGCAGTATTGGCAAGGGATACCTTGACCACCAGTATGTCCGCATCAGCATTTTCCGAGGCCCTCACAGTGATTGAAGATCAACTGAGTTTTCGAGAAATGGAGATCGCGCGGGCTTACGCCGATGGCGACACGTATCACCGGATTGCTGCCCGGCTTGGCATTGCGCCCTCAACGGTGCGGACACATCTCGCGACGATCTACAGGAAGCTGGAAATCTCGTCGAAGCTGGAGCTTTTCAAGATATTGTCCGGCGATGACATACCGCCCGCAAATCAAACGGATCAGGGCGCGATCATCTCCGAACTGGCTCTCAGCCTTGAAGAGTCGCTCAACCGCG
>JASFFN010000388.1:0-3286 GCA_050124275.1 Roseobacter sp.
CCACATGGCCTGTGCCAGACCCAGTTCTTCGTGCCAGTGCACTGCCTCGACACTTTCGACCCCGCGCCCGAGCAAGGCGCCCGTGCCATAGCCCACAGTGGACAGGTACACCGCGCCGTTGGGCACAAAGTACTCCTTGTAGTCCCTCGAGGACATGCCCCCCTTACCGACAATCAGTTTCGCGCCGGACTTGGCCATCCATTCCGGCAGCCATTTGGCAAACCTGAAGGACGCCGTTGCTGTGACCGCGCCCATATCAAAGGATCCATCCGCATTGATCCGTGCGGCCGGCGAGCAATGAAAATTCGCCGCCGATTGCGACGGCAGCTCCATCGGGATATTGGCCTTGTCTTCGAGCGCCCGCATGTAGACGCCTTCGCGCGCGGTATACATCAGCCCGTCGAGGTAGACGACATCGCCCAGACGCAGATCGGCGATCGCCGCGTCGGTCGGGGTTGTCGACAGTCGGACTTCGCGCGGAGCGGTCATTCTGCGGCCTCCCTGCGCGGGTCCCAGTCAATCGTCTCGCGGCGTTGATAGTCCGTGAACCAATCCGGGTCCGTCCTGTGTTCCACCCGTCCGTCCGCGTAAATGCGTGCGACCGCCCGCCGGGACGACAGGCAGAATGCGTGCACCGACATCGGCATGCCGCCGGTATGACAATACCCGACCTCGATGTTGCAGGCGATGACCATGTTCTTGCCGACGAACCCCATTGCCCCCATGCCGATTGAATTGCCAAGTTCCTTGAACTCATCTTCCAGATCGGCGATGCGCGGATCGGGGTTGCGGCTGCCCACAACGCGCAAGGTGGAGGCCCGCTTGCCCAGCGTCATGCAGATGTCCTTGGATCCCCCAAGACCGATGCCGATGATGGCGGGTTGGCATGCCAGCCCGCGCTTGCCGAACGCCATCAGGCTGTCGAGGTAGAAACGCTTGATCCCCTGAATGCCGTCGGACGGGAACAGCATCCGGTAATCCGTACCGAAAAGCCCTCCCTTGTGCACCGTGATAAGGTCGATCCATTCACCCTCCGGCTCGAACCCGTATTCGATCTCGGGCGCGCCGATTCCCACGTTGTTGTCATGGTCCGTGCGCCAGAGCGGATGCACGCGGTTGGGGCGCAGAGGCACCGAATTGGTCGCATTCGCCGTCGCGCGGCGCAAGGCGGCTTCGAGCGCGACCATGCCCCCCTCGACACGTGCCTGATTGCCCAGTTTCACGAACCAGCGCGGCACGCCTGTATCACCGCACATCGCCCTGCGGTCTTCCCTGGCGGCCTCGTAGTTTTCCAGCATTGCCTTGAGCACAAAGGAGGACAGATCGCCATCTTCCGTTTTGGCGGCTTCCTTAAGCCCGTCAAGATAATCCTGCGGGATTTCGATGGCGGCCTTGTCCATCAGGACTTCGGCGGTTTTTTGAATCAGGTCTATCGGTATCATTGTGCTGCCACCAGAGTTTCGGGTTCGCCGTCCGGCAGGATTGTCTCGCCCGGACGCACGATGGTGAATTGAACCGGTGCGCGGGTGACCTCGACGCGGCCGTCTTTCATGCGGGCAACGGTGAAATCACTGTCCTCCATCGCACCGGGGTCCGCAAAGTCCTCCCGAAAATGGGCGCCGCGCGAATTCTCGCGCGCAAGACCCGCCTTGGCGATGACCTCGGATATATCACAAAGCGAGCGCAGGTTCAGCCAGTCGTGCCAGGTCAGGTTGAAAGCCAGAGTATCGCCGGCCACACCGGTGTCCATCAGCGCATCCGAGACTTCGGCGATGCCGGCAAGACCCCGTTTCATACCCGCCTCGGTGCGCATGACGCCGACCTCGTCCCACATGAGGTCCTGCAGTCGCTTGCGCAGAGGCAGCACCAGATCCGGTTTGCGGCTGAGCGGGTGAATGGCGCGGTCGAACTCCGCCGCCAGAACATCCTCATCCGGCTCGCGCAGACCTGGCATGGCGCGAATATCGGCCCCCATCGTGTCGCCCGCGATCCCGCCAAAAACCGTCGAGTTCGCGACCCCGTTGCCGCCCAACCGGTTCGATCCATGCGCACCGCCGGCGTCCTCTCCCGCGACATACAGGCCTTCCATCGCGGTGCGAGTCTCGACGTCCACGACAACGCCGCCCATGAAGTAGTGCGCGGTGGGCACGACCTCGACCCGGCCACCGGCCAGATCAAAGCCGCAGTCCGCGCAACGCTTTACCATGCCCTTGAATTTCTGGCGCACATTCTCCGGCCCCAGATGGGACATAGAGATGAAAACGCCCTCCTGCCCCGGATCGTTGTTCTTGCGCATCTCGGCATAGATCGCGCGGCTGACCACGTCGCGGGTGGCGCGCTCGCCCTTGTCGTCATAATCGAACATGAACCGCTGGCCCGCATGGTTGATAAGCTGCCCGCCCGCGCCGCGCAGACCTTCTTCGAGCACCGTTCCGGTCATGCGCGTATGCTCACCCGCCAGAAGCCCGGTGGGGTGAAACTGCACCATCTCCATATCCCGCAGCGAAAGCCCCGCGCGCAACGCCATGGCGAGGCCATCCATCGTCTTGTCCCCGCTGGGCGTGTGGTATTTGTACATTGTCGGACCGCCGCCCGTGCCCATCAGCACCGTTTTCGCGCGCACGAGACGGAATTTGCCTGACCGCATGTCGATCATCAGAACACCGGCAAGGCTCGCGCCGTCCTTCGTCGGGATCAGCCCGACGGCGCGATGCTCCTGAAGCTTTTCGACACCGCTTGCCAGAACCTTTTCCATCAGGCGGTTGATGATCTCGATACCGGTCAGATCGCCTTTGTGCACGGTCCGGTCGGCGGTCTGTCCCGCAAAGGCCTTCTGATGCAACGACCCGTCCGCGTTGCGGTCGAAGAAGCATCCGATCTCGTTCTCCAGCTCCCGGATCCGCACAACTGCCTGTTCGCAGAGCCGCCACGCCATATCCTGGTCCGGCAGCCATTTGCCACCCTGGATCGTGTCCATGAAATGCCGCTCTACGGTGTCGCCTCCGCCAAGCGCCACGTTGTAGCCGCCCTGCACCATGCGCGTGCAGCCACATTTCCCGATCAGACCTTTCACGGCAACGGTGATTTTTGTGCCTTCGGGCGCGCTTTGCTGCGCATGCAACGCGGCGAACAGCCCTGCCCCGCCGGTGCCGAGGATCAGGATATCCGTGTCATGCCGTTCAATGTCGGTCACACGCATGTCAAAACGCCTTCATCAAGAAAAGAGCAGCGATCAGGAACGAAATTGCCAGCGCGCCGGACGCGAGGGTTTTTTGCGATGGGCTCC
>JASFFN010000389.1:0-3281 GCA_050124275.1 Roseobacter sp.
CGGGAAAAAACTGGCCGTTTCGGGGTCGGATCTGAGTATGGCCGCCCCCGTCTTTCGACTGAGACCCGAACGGATACCCGAGCCCCGGGCTCGGATGACAAGAATGGGAGATGCGAAAGATGACCGCTTTTCTGCGTTGAGCGGCCATTCTTCCACTGGACTTGTGGGTCAAACGGAGCGGTACTGTCGGTGCCGCGACGCACCCAATACGACGCCGCGCCTTCTCTGCCCGGGTTTGCGGGCTCTGCTCAGTAACGGGGGCAATTCCATCCTGCGTGAACCAAAAGGAGAAGACCAAATGACAGCATCGTCGAAACGCAAAACGAAGAAAACGCAACTGATTCAAATGCTGACCCGAAAGTGGTCGCGCTCTTCGCAGATGGCCCGGCGCTGGCACAGTTATGGCTCTTTTGGTTGGCGCTACTGATCGGCGGAGCAGTCGGAGCATTCATCTGGCAAGCCATTGAGGGAGCGGAAGAGGTCTGACGGAGTATTTTCGGTTCAAGTCGCTCGATACTTGCCTTAGACAAAATGGGCCAAAGATAAATCGATCGCCATTCACCTGACGACCGACTAGCCATGAGGTGCTCTTGTTCCGTTACGGTATTGAGAGGGACGCATTGTCGGAGAAACGCAAATGAGGATGAGCATGAAACATAAGATGACACATCTTGCTATTTTGTTGAGTTCTATTGTCTTGAGCGATGCAGCGCGGGCAGAAGGCTTGTTAGACAAAGTCACGGAAGGTGTCGGCAAAGTCACGGAACAGGTGGTTGAGACAATCGATTCCACTGTCGATCTTATCGCCGAGGACGGCACTCCAGCGGAAATCAGGGCCGAAATCGACAACATGGCAGCAGAAACGCTGGAACGAGCATTCGGAGAAGCCCCAGGCGCTATCGATCGTTACAACGAAAGCGCTGGATACGCCGTTTTTGATGCTCGCAACCTTACAATGGGCGTCGCGGCAGGGTACGGGCGGGGCGTGGCAGTTAGCCGGTTGACCGAAGAGCGCACCTACATGCGCATGGGGACAGGTGGTGTCGGGTTCCAGTTTGGGCTCGGCGGCTTTGTTACCAAAGTCGTGATGCTCTTCGAGACAGAGGCTGATTTCGCTGACTTTGCCTTGAATGGTTATGACGGCACGGTCTCCGGGCAGGCCATGGTTGTGGACGAGAAGGCAGGCGAGACAGTGCGGTTTGTTGAAGGGCGCTCCGTCATCGTGCTCAGCGAAAAGGGCCTAATGGTCAACGCCTCAGCTACCGGCACCAAGTACTGGGCAGATGACAAGCTGAACCAGTATTAAGGGAAGGCATCTCTGGTATCCGTTCATGAGGTCGAAGCTAAACAGAAAGCGTTCGGGCTTAATCACCGACACTGTCACGGCCCGGCTGCTTTCATAGCGTCTGGACAAACACGCATTTCCAATTGACCAATATCTATCTGGAATAAATTAGGTTTGATAAACACGTTTTATGTCTGGATCTTTTATGTCGCCTATAAAGTTGTTTTTGCCTGTGCTGCTTGTTTCAGTTGTCGCCTGCGCTCGCGCTCCAGAACTTGTCGGCATCGATAATCCCGAAATCCCTGTGAGATCAGTTGTCCAGGCCACAACACATAAGGTCTTTATTACTACAACGCGCGAAGACACAGAGGTCGTTGGCGCCCTTTTTTCCGACCTGCGAGCGGATGAACTGGGACTGGCCTCAGTAGAAGTATCTGTGCCACCAACCCACGTTCCCGGTGCTTTAGAACGGCCCAAATCTCTCCCGCCTGATCCGCGAACAGAGTTCGCGATCATTGATCCCGCGAGATACACATCTAGGAGCGCTTTTCTGTCAGCGCTGAACACGGAGCTTCGATCTCGAGTTCCCGCAAGGCGAGAAGTTCTCCTGTTCGTTCATGGATACAACATGACAACCAGCGACGCCATTCTGCAGGTCGGTCAATTTGTAGAAGACAGCGGTTTTGAAGGGGTTCCGGTACTGTTCACTTGGGCTTCCGCAGGGCGTCTCTCAAGATACGTCTACGACCTCAACAGCGCTCTTGTTGCGCGGCCTCTATTAATCGACGCATCCGAACTCCTCAGCAAAAGCATTGCCAACAAGTTTCACATCTTCGCCCATTCAATGGGAAGTTTTCTGACGATGGAAGCGATCGTTGATGTGGCGCAGAAGAACCAGTTCAACAGAGCGGGTCGACTGCAGAACGTGGTGCTTGCATCGCCTGACATAGACATCGACTTGTTTCGGTCTCAGATGGGCGAAATCAACACGAAATTTGATGGGTTCTTCGTACTGCTGTCTAAGGATGACTCCGCGTTACGCGCGGCACGCCGGATCGCTGGTGGTGTCCCGCGCGTCGGGGCTGCAGATGCTGAAGAACTCAGCACCCTCGGTATCAACGCGATTGACCTGTCGCAAGTTCAGGATTCCAGAACTGGCAGTCATTCAAAATTCTCGGGATCACCAGATGTTGTCCAATTGATCGGGAACGGGCTCAACAATGCTCCAGGATATGGCTCTCGAAGGCAAACAGTTTTGGAACAAGTCATCGGAGATGTGCCTGTGCGCGTGGTTACAGCGCGTGACTGAGAATTTGAGCGACAAGATTCCCGCCTGAGCGGGTTCACCGGCCGATCTGAGGTCGATCGGCGACGACCTCGGCCTCGCTAGTCTCACCATGAATTGCCGTGCGGATCACCGTCTCGGTGATCTCGGCCAGGTGGCTAGTCAGCGCCTCGTTGAGCTGCTCAAACTCGGGCAACAGCACCTCGTCGACGAAGCTCGACGGCACTCGCACCACAATGCTCTGCCGTTTCATGCGATTATAGCGGTACGGCTTCAGGCCGTATCGCCGGCAAAGCGCGCAGAAGAGACGACGTGACCACGGATCGGGCAGGCTAAACCTGATCTCAGCCGCCTTTTCCCGACGTTCCATCTGCTTCAGCCGGGCGCGGATACGATCTGCCGCAGCGCCGGCAGCGGCTTTCTCGCCGGGGGTCTTGGCACCGGCGAAGAGCGCCTCGATCTTTCCCAGTTTTTCGAGCAGGTCGGTTTCGCTGGCCATCAGTATGTCCCACTTGTTTCGGACGATCTTATCGATCTTCCGGGTGTTGGACCATCGCCGGCGCGCGCGCCCTCAGCGAAATGGAACGTCGATGAGGCCTCCTAACCCTCCGCTATCCGTTCGACCCGCCCGAAGTCATTTGCTCAGATTGCGTACATCGGGGCCTGATCGGCAGCTTCGGGCTCGACCCGGTCAACTGACTATTTTTCTCA
>JASFFN010000390.1:0-3278 GCA_050124275.1 Roseobacter sp.
AGTTGGACGTATTCCGATAGCTCAAAAGCCCTGCCGTCTCTTTTCAAGACGCGGCTGACATCGCCTGCCCCCAGCACGTCCGACGCGGCGGCATAGCTCGCACGCGCTTCGGCGTTGATGGCCTGCACGCCGGACCAGAGCGCGGTCGACAATGCGATGCCCGCCAGCAATGTCAGCAGCTGCCAGCGATTGCGTGCCCAGTACGACCAGAGCGCCTGTAGACCGCATCTGGTCATTGTGCGGCGGTCGCGTTGGTATGCGGATGCACGACACCATGCGACAAAACCAGGCGGCGCTCCATGCGCGCGGCCTGACGATGCGAGTGCGTGACCATCAGAACGGCAGCGCCTGCGGTTCTGGCACTCTCCAGCATCAGGGCGAGCACCGTGTCGGCGGTATCCTCGTCGAGATTGCCCGTCGGTTCATCGGCCAGAATGAGTTTCGGGCGTGCTGCCAGCGTGCGCGCGATGGCCACCCGTTGTTGCTGCCCGCCGGAGAGCGCTTCGGGGTATTTGTCGAGATGCTCCGCCAGTCCAATGCGCGTGGCCAGATGGTCCGCCCATTCCCGGTCGAACGCGCCGCCAAGGCGCGCATGAAATGCGATGTTCGCGCGCACGGTCAGGCTTGGCACGAGGTTGAACTGCTGAAAAATGATGCCGACGACGGTGCGGCGCATTTCTGCGGCACGCGCATCCGTCACGCCGGCCATTTCGACACCATCCAGCAGGATGCTGCCGCCGGAGGGGGCATCCAGCCCTGCGATCAGATGCAGAACCGTGCTTTTCCCGCTGCCCGATTCTCCTTCCAGCGCGAGCGTGCCGCCCGCCGCCAGCTCGAAGGTGACATCGCGCAGAACCTCGACCCGCACGCCGCTGGTTTCGTAGGCTTTGGACAGGTGTGAGAGCTTGAGAACCATGCATTGACCTTCAGGAAACGGTAAAATCTACCTGATGTGAAACATTCAGTCTTACTCTTAGATAACTGCTATTGAATGATAAACTCCAGAACATGTTCTCCAAGAGCGGTTGCACTGTCGAATGCTGCCTCCACGCGTCCCGCGCCGCACCAGTCCCCCGCCGCGGCAAGTCGGTTTTCGGCATCCAAAAGGAACGGTTCATCCGCCGCCTTTTCGACCTTGGCGAAGCGCCATTTGTGCAAGGATATGTGTGACGCGTCATCCGGCGAAAGCCCGGTCGCGTCTTGGAAGGCTCCAATCAAGGCAGCCTGCACGTCCTCTGGCGCATCCTCGAGGTGCTGTTCGGCCCAATCGTTGCGTGACTGGCACAAGATGCTTGGCGCGCCGGAGCGTCCCGGTTTGCTGCTGTTGATCGCAATCCAGGCGATCGGGCTGTCCTGCACGACCGCGGCATCCCACGGCAGATCAGTCGTATCGAGACCGCCCAGCATCAGACTGTAGCACGCCGTCATGCGCGCGCCGTCCAGCACTTTTTTCCGTGAGAATATCGCGGGCATCAGTCGTGCCGACTGCTCCGCCGGCGCAGTGGAAATCACCCAGTCGAACCGGCCGCAAGATCCACCTTGCTCATTGGTCAGTGTCCAATCCCCGTCTGGGTGCCGTTCGATGCGTGCGATACGGTTTTGCAAAGAGACCTGCAGGCCTTGCGCCATCGCTTTGCACAGCCCGTTCATACCGGGCAAAGCGACATATCGCGGCGCCGACCACACGGGAGCCTTTCCTTCACCCCCGAGGGATGCGAGCCGCGGTGTCCACCGTTCGACCGTCCCGTCGGCAATGAACGGTCGCAGGAACGTCTGGAAAGCGATCCCGTGTGCCGTGAAGTATTGCGCGCCGTGATCAAACCGGAATTCCTCGGCGCGCCGCGTCGACATCCGTCCGCCAGGCCCTCGTGATTTGTCGAACAGCTGCACATTTGCCCGCACCGAAAGGAGCTGCGCAAGGCGCAAACCGGCGATACCTGCGCCGATCACTGCTATTCTGGGTTTCGACATATCTACACTTGGCTCACTGCTCTTCTGAGTACTTAGAGCAGTTTGTCGAAACCTCCAGCCGTTGCCTTGGCCGCGCAAAGGCAAACACCCGAGCTTTTGCTGCTCTCGAAAACCATGGGGTGTTCAGAGCGAAGAATTCATGTACCAGTTCATGCATCTTACGCGGAGACACCCTGCGTGTCACAACCGCAGCGCGGGACGAACCACGGAGTGTTTCACGCCGATGATCTGGCTTCACATTGGGACAAAGAAAACCGGCACCACGGCGCTGCAACATTACTTCTCCAGGCATGCCGGAACTCTGCAGAAGAATGGGTTGACGTACATCTCTCCAAGGCAGAAGTCCTCGTGTAATACGCTCGCCATTGCCATGAACCGCGGACGGGTCGCGGAATGCGAGTCCATTGGGGCCTATCTGTCGCAACAACTTGATGACTGTCCGACCGAAAATGCAATATTGTCGTCAGAAATGCTCTACGGCATTGCACCGGAAAAGATTTTCGACGCGGTACCCGCCCTTCGACAGCAACCGATCAGCGTTCTTGTGTACTTGCGGCGTCAGGACCAGTATCTCGAGTCCGGTTATCTCCAGAAACTGAAGAACGGTAGATTCAGAGGCTCGATTCATGATTATCTGGAACGTTTTGAAGGGTCGGGTGCCGATTACTGGGAAAATCTGAGCAGCTGGCGGGACTGCGAGCAGGCAACCCTTGTTCCCCGGGTATGTGAACCCGACAAATTGACCGGCGGCACCGTTGTGGCGGATGCCTGCGCGCTGCTGGGGATGCCCGCGCCGGAAGCCGAAGATCAGGCCGTGAATGTGTCCCCGTCAGTGGCAAGAGTGCAATTGCTGCAGTTGCTGGCCGACATGCCGGGTTTGCGACTGCGGGCCATTCAGCGGACGCTCAGCCGCGATCATCCCGATGAGTCTTCGAACAAGGCGGTGTTTCTCTCGCGCGAAGAACGCGCGCGGATTTTGGAGCAGTATGCAGACGGCAACGAAAAACTGCGCGCGCTGTTCTTTCCGCAGATGCGTCAGATCTTCGGGACCGAAGGGCTTGATGCGGACCCTGATACGCGGGACGACACCAGCTTTTCCGATGCACAACTGGCACAGATCAAGGCGTTGCTAAACGCACTGCACAAAATCCACCTGAAATAGCGCCGCTTCAGCTGCTGCTTGGTCGGGCGCCAGAATGCGAAGTCGATTGCAAACGCAAACCTTTGTCGCCGCCTTGATCTGGATAAACCTGGCACGGGGCGAAGTTGTCTTGCCGCGAAGGACACCGTTGTAGCGAACCCGCCAC
>JASFFN010000391.1:0-3272 GCA_050124275.1 Roseobacter sp.
CGTGCCGGGGGTGATGATCCTCGTCATCGTGATGTCGATCAACCTGCTGGGTGACGGTGTCCGCGACGCGCTCGACCCGCGCCTCAGGTCCGGGGCCTTGTCGCGCCCGATGGCGGCGACGATGGTCGACCGGCAACACCCGGCACCAACACCCACAGGCGACGGGCTGCTGGAGGTGCAGGACCTCGAAACCCAGTTCCAGGTCAAGGGCCGCGTCTATCGAGCTGTCGGTGGCGTGTCGCTGCATGTCAAACCGGGCGAGTGCCTCGGCATCATCGGCGAATCCGGCTCGGGCAAATCGGTCACGGCTTTATCCGTCATGGGCCTCGTCGCCTCGCCGCCCGGCGTGATCACCGGCGGCGCGGCGCGCTATGACGGCGTGGATCTGATCGGCGCACCCTACCGTCAGCTTCGCCACCTGCGCGGCAGGAACGTCGCCTATATCTTTCAGGATCCGCTGGCCACGCTTCATCCTCTTTATCGTGTCGGAGACCAGTTGATCGAAGCCATCCGCGCCCACCGACCCATAGGCAGGCCGGAGGGTCGCGCCAAAGCGGTCGAGTTATTGGAGGCGGTGCGCATTCCCAATGCCGCAGCGCGCATCGAGGATTACCCCCACGAAATGTCGGGGGGCATGCGCCAGCGCGTCGGCATCGCCATGGCGCTGGCAAACGATCCCGACATCATTATCGCGGACGAACCTACGACCGCGCTTGATGTCACGGTGCAGGCACAAATCCTTTCCCTGCTCGACGACCTGCGCCGGTCGCGCGGTCTGGCGATCGTCTTCATCACGCACGATTTCGGCGTTGTCGCTCAGCTCTGCGACCGCGTGGCCGTCATGTACGCCGGGCGTATCGTCGAAGAAGGCACGACCGCCGACATCCTCGACACCCCCGCGCATCCTTACACGGCGCGCCTGATGGCGTGCGTGCCCGAACTGGGGGGCGGCAAGCGGCGGCTGGAAGCGATCCCCGGTCTGCCACCGTCGGTTCACGACCTGCCCGACGGATGCGCCTTTGCCGACCGCTGCGCCCGGGCAGAGCCCGCGTGCCGCAAGGGCGAGATTTCCCTTGTCAGAAAAGGCTCCCGCGCCGTTCGCTGTCTTCACCCGCTGCCCCCGTTGAAGGAAGCTGCGGAATGACCACGGCGCTCAAATTCACCGATCTTTCAAAGGTTTTCCCGGTGGGCCGAAGGCTCTTCGGCGCACCGCGAGCCTCGGTGACGGCCTTGCATCCGATGTCTCTCACCGTCGAAAAAGGCGAAACCCTCGGCATCGTCGGAGAGTCGGGCTGCGGGAAGTCGACGCTGGCGCGGATGCTTGTCGGGCTGCTTGAGCCGACGACAGGCAACATCGAAATCGGTGGTGCAGCGCTCAACGATACGGACCCGGCAGCCTTCGGAAAATGCATCCAGTACGTGTTTCAGGATCCGATCTCGTCGCTCAATCCCCGCAAGACGATCCGGCAGATCATGGAGGCACCGCTCAGGCATCTGCACCGGATGGACAAGCCCCGGCGCGAAGCCCGTATCCGGGAAATCTTCGACAGTGTGAACCTGCGCGCGGAATTTCTGGACCGTTACCCGCATGAGTTCTCAGGCGGGCAGGCGCAACGGATCGGCATTGCGCGTGCGCTCGCCGCCAATGCCGGCATTCTCATTCTGGATGAACCGGTATCCGCCCTCGATGTGTCAGTGCAGGCGCAGGTCCTGAATTTGCTGTCCGATCTCAAATCGCAATTCGACCTGACCTACCTTTTCATCAGCCATGATCTGGCGGTGGTCGAAGCGGTCAGCGACCGCATCGCGGTGCTCTATTTCGGTTCCGTCGTCGAGATCGGTCCGGCGCAAGAGGTCTTCCGCACGCCGCGGCACCCCTACACCAGACTATTGGCCGACAGTGCGCCCATTGTCGGCCGCCCACTCAAAGCGCCGGAGGCGAGGAACACCGAGCTACCCGACCCGCTTGCCCCACCCCCGGGATGCGCGTTTGCCGCAAGGTGTTCTCGGGCGAGCAACCGGTGCCGGGTTGAAGTTCCGTCGCTGTCCGTAACCGGCGGGCTGTCATCTGTTGCGTGTTTTCATCCGCTTGAACCGTCGACCACATCGCATGATCGGTGAATTCGGGCCGTCATCAAAGCATCGAGGGGCGCGCGCTGCATCGATAGTCAGACACCTTGCGGGCAACGGGAAAAAATGACCCTTTAAGGAAAATCACCCGGAAGGATTCGACATGAGAAAACGCAGACTCGGCGCAAATGGACCGGAAATTGGTGCGATCGGCTATGGCGCCATGTCATTTTCCGACATGTACGGCCCGACCAATGAGGCGGCCAGCCATGCGATCCTCGACGCTTGCCGGGATCTTGGCGTGACGCACATCGACACGGCGAACGTTTACGGCATGGGAAAATCCGAAGACGCCATTGGCACCTATCTCAAGGCCAATCCGGGTGCGCGCGATGCATTCGTGATCGCCACCAAAGCAACGATCACGCGTGACGCGGATGGCAACCGCACCTTCGACAACTCGGCAGAGCACCTCGAGGCAGAGCTCGACAAGTCATTGCAACGAATGGGGCTTGACTGCGTCGACCTGTTTTATGCGCACCGCCGCGACCCGCGACTGACACCGGAAGAAACTGCCGCAAACCTCGGCCGGCTGGTTGAAAAAGGCAAAACGCGCGCGATCGGATTGTCGGAGGTGGCGCCCTCGACGCTTCGGCGCGCGATGCAAGCCTATCCTGTCGCTGCGGTGCAGTCGGAATACTCGCTGTCCACGCGCTTTCCTGATCTGGGTCTTGTTCAGACATGCGCCGAACTCGGCGTGGCCATGGTGGCCTTTTCGCCGGTCGGGCGCTCGTTGCTGACCGACAACCCGATCCCGCGCGAAAGGATCCCCGACCTGCCCTTTCTCGCCGGCAATCCGCGATTTATGGAGCCGAACCTTTCGGAAAACCTCAGGATTACAGACGGCTTCCGAAAGCTCGCCGCCGATATGGGCACCTCAGCCGCTGCGCTCGCGAATGCCTGGCTGCTGACACGCGGAGACCACGTCATTCCGATCCCGGGAACCCGTTCAGTGGATCATTTCAAGGAATGTGCGGCCGGGGCTGACCTGTTCCTTTCAGAGGATGACCTTTTGCGGATCGACACCGTTTTGCCCGTCGGTTGGGCGCATGGCGATCGGTACTCCGAGGCGCAGTGGATCGGACCAGAGCGATATTGCTGAGACCGCACGGCAAACGCACCGGAACCCGGAAACATGATCC
>JASFFN010000392.1:0-3272 GCA_050124275.1 Roseobacter sp.
CACGACGTCTATATGCGCACCAGCTTCCCACAGAGGCAACTCGGCGCCATCCGGCTTCGCGAAAACGTACCTCGTTATCCTGTCCGTCAATCGTTCAACGTCAGTGATTTCGACCTGTACGACCGGGCTGTCGGTATCGGGCCGGTACCGGTGATCCCACGCGCCTGTCTCGCCCGCCTTGCGACGGCGGCGGTAATCGGCAGCGCCAATCATTGTCGCGTAAGCCTTGATCCCGGCCTCCCGATCCATCGGATACGGATAAGGCCATGGCGGCGGCGCAAGAGACGCGGGATAGACCGCCAGCGTCTGGTCTTCATATCTGAGACGAAGATCCTTCTGGAGATCCCGCGCGTTGACGGGCGCCCGCGCCGGATGATACCCGCCGTCGTCATAAAGCTCGATATCCCACCACCATTTCTTGACAGGGTTGAGCCCGCCTTTTCCCAATACGTCATCAAGCCGGGCCAGTGCAGGTGCCGCACGCGGTATGTTCATCGCAGCCCAACGAAACGGTTTCTCCGAAAAAAGGCCCTCAAGATTCCACGGGCAGGTTTTCATGCAACGTCCGCACATTGATCCGCCGGGGGTCGTAATGCGGTAGGTGGCGCATTTCTGACTGTCCGATTTCCAGATCTCGTAGCCGTTGAACATCAGCTTTGGCCCCGCGGTGATCGCGCCCGAAGGGCACTCGCGCGCGCACTTGTTGCAGCTTTCGCAAAAACGCTGAAGGCCGAAGTCGATCGGTTTGTCGTGCGCGATCGGCATGTCGGTGGTGACGACCCCCGATTTCAACCGCGGTCCCAGAAACGGGTTGAGGATCACCTCGCCGATGCGGCTCACCTCACCGAGCCCAGACAACAGCAGCAAAGGCGGTTGCAAGACCTCTCCATCCATCACGGTGTGCGCCTTGGCACTGTAGCCCAACCGCCTGATATGACTGGCAATCACGCCACCCAGCAGGGAAAAGCGCAGATAGGCCCGCATGGATTGCGCGACGCTGATCCAGTCGTCGCCCGACGCGCCTTCCATGGTTTCGAACCCCTGATCGACGATCATGCTGATTGCCTGATCGTGCGGTGGATCGATGGGGGTGCCAGCAGCATCGTGACTGTACCACGTCCACTCGGGACAGCGGCTAAGCCCGACAGCATCGATGCCGAGGAAGTAGCTGGCCCCTTTGATGTTCGCTGCATTGGACTCCGGCGAGGACGGCTGTTTTTCCGGACCAGACACGCCATCCTGAAACAGGATCAGCGCACCGAGCATGCGCCGCTGCGCCATCGAAGGAGCCGATTTGCGCACATAATGCCCGCCAGCGGCGGCGGACTGAACCGCTTTGCCCATATCGCCGAACAGGGCCCGCGCAAACATGTCCGCTCGCTTGGGCACGCGGGCCACACGCGCTTCATCGATATACGTCGTTGGCGCATCTCCCCGTTTGAGCGTCTCGAATGGGTGCGGGCCCGATGCGAAGTCCCGTTTCAAAAAGGGATCTCGATTGACCGCTGATTTTGACGTGCCCATCCCCGCCCACCAGGCCGCGCGGTTGGTCCTGAGAAACGTTTGTTCGGCGAGGGGTGCCAACGGTTCGTCGTGTTCAAGAGCCATCGAGGTCGTCACGGCGGCCACGCCGAAACGCGTCCCCAGATAAGGGTTTGCCAGCGTTTCACCTTCGATGCTTGCGAGCCCCGCCGCGACGGTCAGCCGGTTCAGGTCCACATCCGAGCTGGTGGCCGTGTGCGCCTTGGCATCCCGGCCGAGAAGCCGGATGTAGTTCGCAATGACAACTGCCGTCTCACTTGCGCGCAGGCAGGCGCGATGCTCTTGCGCATTCTGGATCCAGTCGCAGCCTCGCTCGCCCGGGCGCGGGTCGCGCGGCATCTCGCAGAGAAAAACAAGCGCGTGCTGATGGTCGACGATCGTGGTCGGCGTTGCCTCCATGCTGTCGCGCAGATCGGCCATGATGGCATCGATGCCCGATGCAAGTGATTTGACCTGCTTTGCCTTGAGTTCCGCGGCCAGCTTGTCGATGTCGGGATTGCGGATGGGGCTGTCAAGCAGCGCTGACGCAGGCAAAGGGCCTACGCCAACCATGGAAGCATCGCAAAAATAGCCGAAGGCCTTCAGGTGCCGCGCCCGTTCGCATGGCGATGTCGGGCAGGTGGCGCGGGTGCGGTTCACCAGACCGTCCCGCAGGGCGTCCATGGTGGCCTGGTACTCCGCCATCGCATTCACGATGGAAAGCGGGTCTTCGGGGCGGCGAAACGACAAAGGGGCTGGCGCGGGCACCTGGTCAAGGTCAGGCAACGGACCGCGCACCAACCGTTCCATCGGATAGGGTCCAAGGTGCGGCGCACGTTTCGCGGTCGAAAAGAATCTGACGGTCATACCCGCACAGTTGGTCCAGATGTTTGCGCCATGCACAAGGCTATTGCACAAGAATGACCGTATGAAGCCTATTCCGGATCGCGCGCCGAATGCCCGCCAGTATGGCCCGCGCCGGGATCAGGTCGGCTCCAGTATCAGATCCGACGCCTTTTCGCCGATCATTATGGCGGGCGCGTTCGTGTTGCCCGAAACGATCTCCGGCATTATGGAGCAATCCGCGATGCGCAGTCCACCGACCCCGTGCACGCGTAGCTTGTCGTCAACGACCGCGTCCGGGCCATCGCCCATTTTGCAGGTGCCCGTGGGATGATAAATGGATGCGGTGTTGTTTCGCGCCCAATCGAGCGTCGCCTCGTAATCGTTCATGTCGAGGCTCGCATCGGGCCGGAACTCTTCGGATATCTTGGATGTCAACGGCGCGTGGCGCGCAATCTTGCGGGCGATGTTCACCCCCGCCACAATGGTCCGGCAATCGGTTTCCGTCGACAGGTAGTTGGGAATGATTTTCGGATATTCGCGCGGTTGCGCCGAGTTCAGTCTGATCTCTCCCTTGCTCTCGGGGCGCAATTGACAGACCGACATCGTGAAGGCCGAGAATTTGTCAGCGCCTTTGCCCGGGTTTTCCGCCGATAGCGGCTGGACGTGAAACTGGATGTCCGGCGTCTCAAGATCGTCGCGGGTCTTGAGAAACCCCGTCGCGAGGCTGGCCGCCATCGTCATGGGCCCTGCCCGGAACATCAGGTATTTCAGCCCGATTTTCGCCTGTCCCAGCAAACTCGAGACTTCGTCGTTCAACGTCGGCTCGTTGCATTTGTAGACCAATCGCGCCTGCAGATGGTCCTGCATGTTCTTGCCGACACCGTTAAGCTCTTTCTTGACTTCGA
>JASFFN010000393.1:0-3246 GCA_050124275.1 Roseobacter sp.
CCGTCGCGCTCGGTGCCGGGGTCATGGCTTGCGCCATGATAGCGCTTTTCGCCATTCCACCGGTGCTGCCGCCGCTGATCTGGTTCGCTCTGTCCCTGACACTGGTCTTTTCGGCTTTCAGCTTTTTGACGATCAACTTTTACGCGCAGGGCGTGATAAAGGCGGGACAGATGAGCGGGAATGGTCATTTGCGACTGGCGCGCTGGCGGGAAAGCGGCGCGCTCGCCGGTGTTTGCCTTGCCTCTGTCGCGCCGGTGGCGCTTGGTGCGATGCTTGCACAGCCGTTTGCAGGGTTCGCCGTCGGATTTGCGGTTCTGGCGGTATTGGCCGTGATTGCCATGCGGTCCGAATGGAGCACGGCAGGGGTTGAGCCCGCCAGCGGATTCATGAAGGTGCTCGGCGACAAACTGGCCAGACGGCTTTTGCTGATCGCGATGGTCAACGCAGCACCCGTCGCCGTCAGTTCGACGCTGTTTCTGTTTTTTGTCGAAAGCAAACTGCAGGCCCCGGGCTTCGAAGGTCCGCTCTTGCTGGTCTTTTTCCTCTCGGCAGCAGTTGCGGCGCCGGTCTGGGGTGCTCTGGCCGAAACCTTCGGCCCGAGAAAGATACTTCTTACCGCGATGGTGCTGGCCATTCTGGCTTTCGGACTTACGTTATCCCTAGGACCGGGTGATTGGCTGCTCTTTGCCGTCATATGCATCGCATCCGGAGCCACTTTGGGAGCTGACCTGACACTTCTGCCTGCCATTTTCGCGGCGCGCATGGCGAAGATCTCGCCATCGGCCGCTGAAGGGTTCGGGCTCTGGTCTTTCGTGTCGAAGCTGACGCTTGCATTTGCGGCAGTGAGCCTGCTGCCGATGCTGGAGGCCGTGGGTTTTCAAAGCGGTTCTACAAGCAACCCGCCCGAAGCGTTGGCGATGCTGACGTTTCTCTACGCGGCGGTGCCTTGCGCGCTGAAACTGATTGCCATCGCGCTTCTCGCGATGACGGATTTGAAGGAGGCCTGAGCAGTGACGGTTTGGCTTTATGTCTTGATCGGGGCGATCCTTGCGTTCGGTCTTGTCTGGGCGCGCATGCGTCTTTGGGGTTTCACGGCACAAACCCCGATGGATTACGAGGACGACAATCCCGCCTTTGACGTGCGGCAGCACCTGAACGGCCCTATTCTTTGCGAAGGCATCATTTATGGCCCTCTGGGGCGCGTGAGCAGCCGTTTTGTTGCGGATTTCGACGTCGAATGGGAGGGCAACAAGGGCACCATGAAAGAGCGGTTCTTTTATGATGACGGCAGCACGCAGGACCGCGAGTGGCGCCTGACCGTTGGAAATGACGGCGCAATCCGCGCCGAGGCGTCCGATGTCGTCGGGTATGGGCAGGGACGGCAATCCGGCCCGACAGTCCTGTTGAGGTACAAGATCCGGTTGCCTGAGGCATCCGGCGGTCATGTGCTGAATACGGTCGACTGGATGTATCTCACGCCGAACGGTACCATCATGAACCGTTCTCAGTTCCGCAAGTTCGGTATAAAGGTCGCGGAACTTGTCGCCACGTTGCGACCCCGCGAGGCGTGATGCGGCAGTGGCAGGGAAAAAAGTACTGGCTTGTCGGCGCCAGCGAAGGCCTGGGCGCCGCTCTGGCGCGCCGGATGAGCGAAGCGGGCGCGCATGTGGTGGTGTCGGCCAGGTCGGAGAAGAAGCTGTCCGCCCTTGTCGATAGCTTGCCGAACGAGGCCTCCTATCAAACCGTTGACGTATCGGATGATGCCAGTGTCGCCGCTGCGGCCGACTCCATCGGTCGGATCGATGGTGTGGTCTACCTTGCCGGCGTTTACTGGCCTTTTGGGGCGCAGGAGTGGGACGCCGAACAGGCCAACGCCATGGCGGATATCAATTTCACGGGACTCGTGCGGGTGATGGGCCGCGTGGTGCCGCAATTCGTCACGCGCGATGCGGGTCATGTGGTCATCACCGGCAGTTTGTCCGGGTTTCGGGGGCTACCCGGTTCGATCGGCTATACTGCGTCGAAAGCCGGGACGATGTCTCTGGCCGAATGCATGTACGCGGACCTGCGCAAGACGGGCGTTGATGTGCAGGTGTCGAACCCGGGTTTCATCAAGACGCAGCTGACAGACAAGAACGATTTCAAAATGCCTTTCATCATGACACCGGACGAAGCGGCCGGGCACATGTTCAGGCATATGAATTCGAAACGCTTCAAGCAAAGCTTTCCGACGCTTTTCTCCTGGGTGTTTCGGGGCAGCCAGTTCCTGCCCGACTGGCTTTATTTCCGGATATTTTCCTGAAGGATCACAGCCTGTCGCTGTGTCTTGCGTATTCGTCGGCCGCACGTCTCCAGACAGGTCCGTTCTCCGCCAGTGTCAGAAGTGTCGGCAACAACTGCTCGGCGAAGTCCTGGCTGCTTTCCAGTGGCAGCATCGAAGGCAGGTTGTCGATGGCGGTTACGTCAAGCGGGGGATTGTCGCTGACACGTAATGCCGGTTCCTCCCACGATGTCGTACGGTCATAGACCTTGATGGGAGAGAAATCGCTGTCCGGGTCGCAGGCGATATCGCCGATCACGCTGAGCCTTCGAGCTGTTCGCGCTGTGTCTGCGGGCACAAAGACCGGCGTGCCCGGACGCGCCAGCACGCAGTTGAAAAACAGATCATGCGAGAGCACCTCCGGGAAAGGGCCGCCGTGCCGGGTTTCCGCCATGTCCCATTTGGTGCAGGAAACGCCCATCGCCGTGCAGAGATCGGCAACACCGCGTCCCACCCGCCCGAGGGCACCGATTATCAGCGCGGTCGGCCTGTGCGATCCGGTCGCTACCAAGCTGCCTTGCAAGTCACTCAGCAGATGGGTCGACGTCGGGTAGGCCCCCACGCCGGACGCGATCCGGCCATGCCGCTGCGCCGTCCAGCATTGCAATGCGACGGCAGCGCCCGCATACCCCGCCCAATATCCGAAAGCGGCAACACGACGCCCGTCGTCATCGACGAGGTATTCGAGATCCAGCAATGTGCCGCCGCCGGCTTTGAACCGTTGCAACAATCGCAGACCCGCCGGCTGGCCCTTGAAGGCATGTCCGAACATGATGTGGCGATGCGGCAAAGGCGTGCCGTCGTCGGGCAACTCCTTGAGGCCGAAGATGACGGCGTCCCGTGGTGCCTCCGGCCAGCTGTATGATGGCGCCATGGTGCACCCGGCGGTTGCATACTCAGCGTCCGGGATAACGCGTGTGGCGCTT
>JASFFN010000394.1:0-3244 GCA_050124275.1 Roseobacter sp.
GGACGTCCCATGGTGCTGTAATACGGTGCCAAAAGTTCCCGAATATCCCGGAGATCGACAAAACGGTCGATGGCCCGCAGCAGATGATCCTCAGGAACATAGTCGTCGATGGAGAAGTCGTAGAACAGCGCTCCTTGCGCAACCTGCCTCGGTCCCATCATCGCAATGCCCTCCACTCTCAAATCAAGTGAATCAGCACTCCCGAAACCAATCAACCGACTTTTTCAACAGTATCCGGACAGAGCGGACCTTCATTGTCCGCAATCTAAGGTCCGGTTAGGGTTCACCCAATCTGAAAAACGAAACGGCGTTGGTGGCGAAGTTGGTAATATGTGTACGGTGATCAAAATTGTCTTTGGCGGATTGGTCGCATTAGCTGTCTTTGGGCTCACATCCTCCGAAGTTTAATCATTCCGCATGGAGCACAAACGGCGAGCCAAGCGCCTGCTTGCTCGACGGACAGTAGGGGGCACGGACATGACGAAAATGGACGGGCCCTTTTGAAACGAATCAATTTGAGGCACGACCTATGGTCCACGTCTTCGACATGCAGCTCGGAAAGGTCCAGATCCCGGTGGAAACGCCGGAATGGAATGAGCGCTACATGAACCCGGCCCGGGGCGAAGAGGGCGTCCAAGCTGTCCATGCCTGGCGTGATGGCGCGCGAAAATCGGTGCCCGAGGAACTGCCGAAGGAACTCGTCGCGGACAAGCCGCGCAAGTCCTGGCCCGATGCGTTCGAGGGCTGGCATGGCATCCTCGTTGTCTCCGGGCGCGCGAAGGACGTGATCGAGCGGTTCGACCCCGACCTTCACCAGTTCTTCGAGGTTCCTTTGCGCACCAAGCGGGGTATCGAGATCGAAGGGCCTTGGTTCATCATGAACGTGACTGTGCGGCAGGATAGCATCGTCATGGAGAAGTCGCGTGTGCAGAAGAGTACGAGACGGCCGGATAAGCTCAATTCGTTCTGGGTTAATTCAACCACTAAAGACGTCGTCGTTGATCACTCTCGCCTCTCCCCTGATATCCATTTTTGGCGCGAGGCGCGGTTCCAGGGTAGTTTTCTCGGCTCGGACTCCTTCGTCAGGGCATTGAAAGAGGCTGGGATCAGGTTTTTCCCGTCCTACCCCGCGACCGATCTCAGCACCATCGGGGAGGGCTGAGATATGGATGCTGACACCAAGACCCACGACGTTCTGCTGAAGGCAGTCTATACTGGGTATGCGGCCGCCTTATCAGGCTGACCACAAAAGCTGTCATTCGCCCACAGTGTGGAATCGAGCAAGATGGGCTCGAAGCGGAATTCCGCCACGCTTGCAAAATGTCAGGAACGAAACTATTTTTTCGCGAAACCCCATTGCTTTTCTGCCCGACTCCCCCTAATACGCCGAAGTCCTGAGAGGGCGCGGCGAGCCGTGCCCTTTTTCAGTTCGAAGAAAGACGCGACGAGGGTCTGCGATGCGCGCTTATCCTCCAATCCGTTGACATCCCAATTCAAGGGATATGCATATGGCCATTCAAAGCCAAAACATCCGTATTCGCCTCAAGGCGTTCGACTACCGGGTGCTGGATACGTCCACGCAAGAGATCGTCAATACCGCAAAGCGCACCGGCGCTTCGGTCCGCGGTCCGATTCCGCTGCCGAACAAGATCGAGAAATTCACCGTTCTGCGCGGTCCGCACGTCGACAAGAAATCCCGCGACCAGTTCGAAATCCGCACGCACAAGCGTCTGCTGGATATCGTCGATCCGACCCCCCAGACCGTGGACGCGCTCATGAAGCTCGACCTCGCCGCTGGCGTGGACGTCGAAATCAAGCTGCAGTCGTAAGCGTCAGGGAGGGTATCAGACCATGTTACGCTCAGGCGTTATCGCAAAGAAAGTCGGGATGACCCGGCTGTTCATGGAAGACGGCAAGCAGATTCCCGTCACCGTTCTGCAACTCGACAAGCTTCAGGTCGTGGCCCAGCGGACCACCGAGAAGGACGGCTATGCGGCGGTCCAGCTCGGCGCGGGCACGGCAAAGGCCAAGCGGACCTCCAAGGCCATGCGCGGCCACTTCGCCGCCGCCAAGGTGGAACCCAAGCGCAAGGTCGCCGAATTCCGCGTGGATGAAGAGAACCTGATTGGTGTGGGTGAAGAGATCACGGCCAATCATTACTTCGAAGGTCAATACGTCGACGTGGCCGGCACCTCGATCGGTAAAGGCTTTGCCGGTTCGATGAAGCGCCACAACTTCGGCGGTTTGCGCGCCTCGCACGGCGTGTCGATCTCGCACCGGTCGCACGGCTCGACAGGCCAGTGCCAGGATCCGGGCAAGGTGTTCAAAGGCAAGAAAATGGCTGGTCACATGGGCGCCGCGCGGGTGACAACCCAGAACCTGCAGGTGGTCAAGACCGACGCCGACCGTGGCCTCATCATGGTCAAGGGCGCGGTGCCCGGCTCCAAAGGCGGTTGGGTCACGGTCAAGGATGCTGTCAAGAAACCGTTCCCGGAAAACGCTATTCTGCCTGCCGCGCTTAAATCGGCTGCCGAGGAAGCCGCTAAAGCCGCCGAGGCCGCAGCAGCAGCCGCAGCAGCCGAGGCCGAAGCGGAAGCCAAGCGCCTGGCCGAAGAACAGGCCGTACAGGAAGCCGAAGCCCTCAAAGCCGCCGAAGCGGAAATTGCCGCCGACAAGGCCGACGATGCTGCCGATGGCGGTGAAGACAAGAAAGAAGGTGACGCATGAAACTCGATGTCATCAAACTCGACGGCAAGAAGGCCGGATCGGTAGAGCTGGACGAAGCGCTTTTCGGCCTCGAGCCGCGCGCCGACATCCTGCACCGCGTCGTGCGCTGGCAGCGCAACAACGCGCAGGCCGGCACGCACAAGGTCAAGACCCGTTCCGAGACCAGCTACTCCACTAAGAAGATCTACCGTCAGAAGGGTACAGGTGGCGCACGCCACGGCGACCGCAACGCGCCGATCTTCCGCAAGGGTGGGATCTACAAGGGTCCGACGCCGCGCAGTCACGGACACGAGCTGACCAAGAAGTTCCGCAAGCTGGGCCTTTGTCATGCGCTTTCGGCCAAGGCAAAAGCGGGCGAACTGGTCATCCTTGACGAGGCCGCCGCAGAGGGTAAAACCGCCGCTCTGGCCAAGCAGATAAGGAACCTCGGCTGGAAACGCGCTCTCGTCATAGACGGTGCATCCGTGAACGAGAACTTCGCCCAGGCCGCACGTAACATTGATGGTCTGGATATCCT
>JASFFN010000395.1:0-3243 GCA_050124275.1 Roseobacter sp.
TCGATGAAGCGCGGTTTCGCGCCGTGGTCGCGGACGCGGGTTGCGCGATCGTCAGTGCCAGCACGGACATCGCGCCGGCGGACAAGCGGCTTTATGCGGTGCGGGATGTCACGGCCACCGTGGACAGTCTCGATCTCATCACCGCGTCGATCCTGTCCAAAAAGCTGGCGGCCGGTTTGCAGGGGCTTGTTCTCGACGTGAAAGTCGGCAGTGGCGCCTTCATGAAGGAGATTGACGCCGCTCGCGATCTTGCCCGGGCGCTCGTGTCCACGGCCAATGCGGCGGCGTGCAAGACCAGCGCGATCATCAGCGACATGAACCAGCCCCTCGTCCCCAGTCTTGGGAATGCGCTTGAAGTAGCCGAAGTGATGCGGGTCCTGACTGAACCGGATTCGGGCCCACTGGTCGAGCTTTCGGCAGCACTGGGGGGTGTTTTGCTGGCGGATGCCGGTCTGGCCGAAGATGTGCAGGCGGGTGCCGACGCGGTTGTCGCGACGATCCGGGACGGACGCGCCGCAGAACGGTTCGGCAGGATGGTTTCGGCCATGGGCGGGCCGGTTCAATTCGTGGAAAACTGGCAGCGCTTTTTGCCCGAGGCCACCGTGATCCGGGAGGTTTCTTCCCTCTCGGAAGGCCATGTCAGCGGCATCGACGGCGAAGCGCTGGGTCTGGCCGTTGTCGCGCTGGGCGGCGGGCGGCAGATCGAAAGTGACCTGATCGATCCCGCCGTCGGGCTGAGTCAGGTGGTGCGCCTGGGGCAGAATGTGGGGAAAGGTCAGCCGCTGGCCGTGGTCCACGCCAGTCGTCCGGATGCGGCCGACCGGGCGGTTGCAGCGGTGCGTGCGGCGATCTCGATCACGCCGCACAAAAGCGTCGGGTCACCTGACCTGATCCTCGAAAGAATCGACTGATGCCGCGTGCGTTCCTCGTCGTGATGGATTCCGTCGGGATCGGCGGTGCGCCGGACGCCGACCGGTACTTCAACGGCACGGTGCCGGATACAGGTGCCAACACCGTGGCGCATATTGCCGAGGCTTGCGCAAGCGGCAGCGCCTCGCGGAACCGGCAAGGTCTGCTCAGCGTACCGCATCTGGACGTCATGGGGCTGGGTCGGGCCGTTCAACTGGCAAGTGGCGAGGTCGTACCGGGTCTCGGGTGCGAGCCGACGGGCCTGTGGGGCGCGGCCACCGAGACCTCCCGGGGTAAGGATACACCTTCCGGGCATTGGGAACTGGCCGGATTGCCCGTGCCCTGGGCATGGCATCACTTCGAACGGGTGGAAAACTCCTTTCCGCAGGACATCATCGACCGTGTCTGCGAACTTGCCGGTTCCGATGGAATACTGGGCAACTGCCATGCATCGGGCACGGATATCGTGACCCGACTGGGCGCGGAGCACGTCAGAACCGGATGGCCCATTTGCTATACCTCGGCGGATTCGGTTTTCCAGATCGCCGCGCATGAGGAAACCTTTGGCCTGCAGCGTCTGCTTGATCTGTGCGAGGCTCTGGCGCCGATGCTGCACAGGATGCGCGTGGGGCGGGTGATCGCGCGACCGTTCATCGGAACCGGAAAAACCGGTTTCCACAGGACCGGCCACCGCAAGGATTTTGCCATTGCGCCGCCGGGCCCGGTATTGACCAACCGGGTGCAGGATGCCGGCCGGCGGGTCTACGCGTTGGGCAAGATCGGCGACATCTTTTCCATGCAGGGGATCGACGAGGTCCGCAAGGGGACGGACGCGGAGCTGATGGTTCATTTGCATGATCTGGTCGAAACGGCGGAAGAGGGCAGCCTGACGTTCGCGAATTTCGTGGAGTTCGACAGTCTCTACGGACATCGCCGCGACGTGGCAGGCTATGCGGCGGCGCTGGAATGGTTCGACGCCGGGATCGGCGCGGTGAGCGCTCGCTTGCGGGACGGCGACATGTTGCTGGTTACCGCAGACCACGGAAACGATCCGACATGGCATGGCACGGATCACACGCGGGAGCGGGTACCCGTCCTGGTCACAGGTCCGCAGATACCCGGCGGATGTCTCGGGCATATCGGCTTTCAGGACGTGGCCACGCTCATCGCGGATCACCTCGGTGTTAGGATGCCTTGAATGCCGCGCGTGGCTTGACTAAACCGGACGCGGCATTGCAAAGGGGAAAACGCATGTTGAAACATCTTACCGTGGTGGATCATCCGCTGGTTCAGCACAAGCTGACCATCATGCGCGACAAATCAACGCCGACCGCCGTTTTCCGGCAGTTGCTGCGCGAGATCAGCCAGTTGCTCGCCTATGAAGTCACGCGCGATCTGCCATTGACGTCGAAACGCATCGAAACGCCCATGCAGACCATGGAGGCGCCGACGCTGGCCGGAAAGAAACTTGCGCTGATCTCCATATTGAGGGCCGGAAACGGGCTTCTGGATGGCGTGCTCGAGCTGATCCCTTCGGCGCGGGTGGGATTTGTCGGCCTCTATCGCGATGAAAAGACGCTGCAACCGGTTCAATACTATTTCAAGGTTCCCGAATCTCTTGAAGACCGGATCGTCATCGCCGTGGATCCCATGCTGGCCACGGGTAACTCGTCCGTCGCCGCCGTGAACCTGCTGAAAGAAGTCGGGGCAAACAACATCCGGTTTCTGTGCCTGCTGGCCGCGCCGGAAGGGATCGAGCGCATGAAAAACGCGCATCCGGACGTGCCCATCGTCACCGCTGCTGTCGATGAAAAACTCAACGAATTTGGCTACATCGTGCCGGGCCTCGGCGATGCGGGTGACCGGATGTTCGGCACGAAGTAAGCTGCCGCAATGTTTTTCCTGCGCCTGCAAGACCAAAGCTTGCCTAAAAGGCGGGATTGCGGCACTTTCGACCTACATCTTGTGGGGGCTGGCATTACCGTGACAAAACTTATTGGTTTCGTGGCCGCTGCGGTTGTGTTTGCCTGCAGTGCAGCAGCAGTGCAGGCGCAGCCTGCCCTCAAACAGCCGGCCGAGCGCCCCCCGGAAGGTTACACCGGTTCGCAATATGTGGACAGTACGGGATGTGCCTACATTCGTGCAGGGACCGCAGGCGCGGTCACCTGGGTGCCGCGCGTGACGCGTGATCGCCGGCAGGTCTGTGGCTTCGCGCCGACGTTTCCGAAAACCGCATCGCGCCAACAGCAGACGGGAGACACAAAAAGGGCGGCGCCGTCTCGCCAGAAGACGTCTGAACGCGTCGACCCGGTGGTGATGGTGCCTGCTGCCGGC
>JASFFN010000396.1:0-3234 GCA_050124275.1 Roseobacter sp.
GCTCAGAACGGCCTTTTGCGCGCTGCGGCAATAGGTTAACGATTGCAGGATGAAGCTTGTGGTGGAAGATTTGTGCGTGGCGCGCGGGGGCGTTCCTGTCCTGATGGGCGTGCATCTGGCGCTCGATCCGGGCAAGGCGCTGATACTCCGCGGCCCCAACGGATCGGGCAAGACCACGCTCTTGCGCACGCTGGCGGGGTTGCAACCGCCATTGTCGGGCAAGATCGCCGGTGCCGACGACCGGATCGCCTACGCGGCTCATTCCGACGGGCTCAAGTCCATGCTGACGGTTGCCGAGAATCTCGCCTTCTGGGCGGAGGTTTTTGGCGAAAAAGATATCAGACAGGCTCTTGCCGCGTTCGATCTGGAGGGTCTGCGCGACCGCTTCGCCGGGGCGCTGTCTGCGGGCCAGAAGCGGCGGTTGGGGCTGGCGCGGCTTCTGGTCACGGGGCGACCTGTCTGGATTCTCGATGAGCCGACGGTTTCGCTCGACATAAAGGCGGTCGGGCTCTTTGCCGCCGCCGTCTCAAGGCATCTCGAGAATGGCGGATCAGCGCTGATCGCAACGCATATTGATCTCGGACTGGACGCGGCTGATGTCATCGATGTCTCGGCCTTCAAAGCTTCGCCGGATGCGCTCGCGGGCGCGAGCGATGAGGCCTTTCTGTGAGGGCGCTGCTGCGGCGTGATCTGGCGCTCGCTTTTCGGGCAGGGGGCGGTTTCGGGCTGGGCCTTGCGTTTTTCCTGATCGTGACCGTGCTTGTACCCTTTGGCGTAGGGCCGCAGTCAGAGCTTCTGTCACGTATCGCGCCGGGGATCCTCTGGCTTGGCGCGCTGCTCGCCTGCCTTTTATCATTGGACCGGTTGCTCGCCTTGGATTGGGAAGACGGCACGCTCGATCTGCTGGCGACGTCCCCCTTGCCACTCGAAGCCGCGCTGAGCATCAAGGCGCTGGCGCATTGGGTCACAACCGGATTGCCGCTGGTTTTGGCGGCGCCCGTGCTGGGAGTGTTGCTAAGCCTGCCGCAGGCCGGATTCGTCTGGCTGGTGATCTCGCTTGCCGTGGGCACCCCGGCCTTGTCGGTGATCGGCGTTTTCGGTGCGGCGCTTACCGTCGGCATCAAGCGCGGCGGTCTGCTGATGTCTCTGCTGGTGCTGCCCCTTTACATCCCGACACTTATCTTCGGCGCCGAGGTGGCGCGCCGCGGCGCATCCGACATGGCGGTGCAGACACCTCTGCTTTTGCTGGCGGGAATCACGCTGGGCGTCATTGCCCTCATGCCCTTTGCCGCTGCAGCCGCCCTGAGGGTGAACTTGCGGTGAGCGTGGCGTTTTGCCCATTGAGCGTCGCGGGGCGAGGATTTAGATAGGCACCATGTCAGCGACCGATCAAAAACCGCAACCGAAACGGCCCAGCAGTTTCTGGACCTATGCCAATCCGGTGAAATTCCTCGCCTTCAGCGAAAGGGTTCTGCCAACGCTGTGGGTGCTTGCAACCGTGAGCCTTCTGGTCGGTCTCGTCTGGGGCTTCTTTTTCACACCGGACGATTTTCGTCAGGGGTCCACGGTCAAGATCATCTACTTGCATGTGCCCGCGGCGCTGATGGCGATCAATGCATGGTTCATGATGCTCGTCGCGTCGCTCATCTGGATCGTCCGACGCCATCATGTCAGTGCGCTTGCCGCCAAGGCCGCCGCCCCGGTCGGCGTCGTGATGACGCTGATTGCGCTGGTCACGGGGGCCATCTGGGGCCAACCGATGTGGGGGACATGGTGGGCCTGGGATCCGAGGCTGACATCCTTCCTTATCCTGTTCCTGTTTTATCTCGGCTACATCGCGCTCTGGGAGGCGATTGAAGATCCGGATACGGCGGCGGATCTGACATCGGTTCTTTGTCTCGTGGGGTCGGTCTTTGCCGTTTTGTCCCGCTATGCGGTGAACTTCTGGAACCAGGGCTTGCACCAGGGCGCGTCGCTGAGCCTCGACAAGGAAGAGAATGTGGCGGATGTCTTCTACTTCCCGCTGCTGGTCGCCATTGCCGGGTTCGTGTTGCTGTTTGTTGCGCTGGTGCTCTACCGCACGGGGACGGAAATCCGGATTCGCAGGACACGCGCCCTGATCGCGCGGGAGACGCGCGCATGATGCCCGATCTTGGAAAATACGCGGAGGCCGTCCTGTCCTCTTATGCGGCATCGCTGTTCCTGCTCGCGCTTCTGGTCGCCATGACCATCCGCAGCGGGCGCAAGGCGCGGCGCGCGCTCGAGGATGTTGAACGCAAAGGCAAAGCCAATGGCTAAGGTGTCGCCCTTGATGCTGGCGCCGCCGTTGATCTTCGCCGGGTTTCTCGCGCTGGCTGCCGTAGGTATGTTCCGCACGGATCCGACGGAGTTGCGCTCGACTCTGATCGGTAAACCCGCGCCTCCGATCACCGACGTCGGCCTGGAAGGCTTCGATCCCGTCACGCCGGAGGCTTTGGCGACGGGGGAGGTTACGCTGGTCAACTTCTGGGCCTCCTGGTGCCCGCCGTGTCACGCGGAACACCCCAAACTGCTGGAGATGGCCGCCGGGGGCATGCCGATCATCGGCGTCAATTTCAAAGACCGCCAAGGGCCGGCGACCGAATATCTTGTCGAAGACGGCAACCCGTTTCGTGCCGTTGCCTTCGACCCGCAGGGTCGGACGGCGATTGACTGGGGTGTCACCGCACCGCCCGAAACCTTCATCCTTGATGCTGAGGGCACCGTGCTGTTCCGCTTTGTCGGACCCCTGGTCGGCAGCGATTACGAGCAACGTTTCTTGCCCGAACTGGCACGCGCCTTGGATCGATAAGCACTGTTCAAATGGTGTATTATGGAATGGGTGCCGGCTAACAAGCTTTCAACGAAACCAAGCTCTTATAGTGACATCTGAGCTGAAGACTGATGGTGATGGATGACTTTTCATCCATTCAGTGTACATTTAACTTCACCAAAAAAAAATTTTTTAACAAATTGAGCCAAAACGCGCGACTCGGATACAAAACAGATGTGGTGGCGTCGAGTGTGTTAGGTTTGTTTAAGTGGTACGCATCACAAAAAGTCGTTCGTGTCGGTATCCAGGTGGCTGTCCAAAGGGACGCGCGCCAGAAGGAAACCGGCCTAACGGCTTAACTTCACTGAACGTCCGGATTGTCAGTCGCTGCATTTCGCGGAGCTTGAAGCTTTGCGTTTCTTGGTGTGCTGATGGTCCGGGCT
>JASFFN010000397.1:0-3219 GCA_050124275.1 Roseobacter sp.
GTGTCGGCGAAGATGCCAGCGAGAGGCCGCGTTTCGCCCTGTCCCGGGACGCGCAGGCGCAGGAGTACCTGCTGATGGGGCTGCGATTGAAGGAAGGCGTCAGCCTGTCACGCTTCTCTGCCCTCAGGGGCAGGCCGCTCGCGGACCACGCGATCAGAAATCTGACGGATCTTGGCATGATATCTCAAAAGGAAGACATAATTATCGTTTCAGATCAAGGGTTTATGATCTTGAACGCCGTCATCTCCGCGCTTCTTGACGGCTAGGATCCACTTAGGACCCTGCACAATTCATCCAGTTCCTCGAGACTCTTGTAGTACAGCGTTACGTGCCCTTTTTCTTGCCCGGGCTTGTGGTCAATAACAACCTTCATCCCCAGAGCGGCGGACAAATCGCCTTCAAGCGCTTTGGTATCTGCATCTTTTTCTAGTACTGGTTTCGACGGTTCCAACTTCCCTGCCGCATTGCCAGGACGTTCCTTCTTGACCAGCGCTTCAGCAGCGCGCACCGAAAGCCCGCCTTTTACAATCTGCTGCGCCAGCTTCAGCGGTTCAGCCGCCGGGACAAGCGCGCGCGCATGGCCCCCACTCAAGTCGCCGCGCCGCACCATTTCAAGCACCGGATCCGGCAGGCTCAGCAATCGTAGCAGGTTCGCGATATGGCTGCGACTTTTACCCAGCGCTTCCGCCATTTTCTCCTGCGTGTGGCCGAACCGGTCCATCAGCTGGCGATAGCCGGACGCCTCTTCTATCGGGTTCAGATCGGCCCGCTGGATGTTTTCGATGATCGCGACTTCCAGCACCTCCACGTCCGTGAAGTCGCGCACCACGACCGGCAACTCATGCAGTTGCGCCTTCTGGGCCGCACGCCACCTTCGTTCACCCGCGACGATCTCGTACTTGCCGCTATCGATTTTCCGCACGATCAGCGGCTGGATCACGCCCTTTTCTCGGATCGAAGCCGTCAGGTCCTCGAGATCGTCGTCCGCAAAGCGTTTCCGCGGCTGCTCGGGATTCGGCGCAATCTGGTCGATCGGCAACAGCCGGTCTGCTGCGGACGGGCCAGCGCTGACGACCGCTTCGGTCTCGGCAACGTCGGACATCAATGCGGACAACCCACGCCCCAACCCGCGTTTGCGATCTGGACCTGTCATTTCTGCCTCCTCAAGCGACTTTCTCTCTGTTGTTCTGTAACACTTCCCGCGCCAATTCACGATATGCCTGGGCCCCTTTCGACGCGGTATCGTAGGTCAGCACGGGCATGGCAAAAGAAGGCGCTTCGCTGATACGCACATTACGTGGTATCCGCGTCTGAAACACCAGGTTGCCCAGATTATCGCGCGCATCCTGCTCGACCTGAAGCGACAGGTTGTTCCGCGCATCGTACATCGTCAGTAACACGCCTTCGATCCTGAGGTCTTTATTGCCGGTCTGCCGTACTTCGCGCAGCGTGAGCATCAACTGCGACAGTCCCTCGAGGGCAAAAAACTCGCTTTGTAGCGGAACCAGCACCGAGTGCGCGGCGATCATGGCATTTACTGTCAACAGGTTAAGGGACGGCGGACAATCGATCAGAATGTAATCGAACCCGAACGCATCCATCTGGGTCTGACGCAAGGCGTCATGCAATAGAAAACTGCGTTTTTCATTGGACATGAGTTCCAGGTCCGCCGAACTGAGATCGACGGTTGCCGGCACGATCATCAGTCCGGGCGTCGTCGTCGGTATGATGACGGATTTGAGTTCGACATCTTCTAGCAATAATTCATAAGTGGTCAGAACCCGATCGCCGGCCTCGATGCCCAATCCTGTTGACGCATTTCCCTGCGGATCCAGGTCCACTACCAGAACGCGCGCGCTCGCTTCGGCGAGCGCCGCCGCCAGATTTATTGTCGTGGTGGTTTTCCCGACGCCGCCTTTCTGGTTTGCTATTGCTATGATCTTTGGGCCTTCGGGACGCGACAGATCAGACACGCTCTATTTCCTTTATTTCCAGAATTGCTGCTTCGGGGCTCGTTTTGCTTTTGTGGGCCTCAAGCTGGAAAGACCATGAATTACGGGCAATATCCACTTCTTTTTGCCAGTTGACACCTTTCATGAACAAGGCTGTTCCGTACGGCGCGAGATGCCGTTCCGCATAGCCCAGCAACTGATCTAGATCACCGAGCGCCCGCGCCGACAGAACGTTGGCATTCGCAGGATTCAACACTTCTATCCTCTCCACGAAAACCGAAGCGCGTAAATCCAGTTGCCTTATGACCGTCCTCAGAAAGGCCGCTTTACGTTGATCGCTCTCAACCAGAGAAACATGCCGATGCGGCAGATCTTCTCGCGCAAGAATGGACACCACGAGACCGGGAAAGCCAGCGCCGCTGCCGATATCCAACCAGGATTCTTGATTTGAAACCAGATCTACAATTTGTGCTGAATCCCATATGTGGCGGTCCCAAATCTCGGACATACTGGATTTGGATATGAGATTAATCGTTTTAGTCCACTTGAGCAGCAGATCGTGGTAGTGAGTGAGACGTTCCAATGTTTCACGTGAAACATTTTTCCCACAAAGGCTGGGTGCCATCACGCAGACCTTTTTTTACGGTCCTGACGCAATTTTGCCAGGATGAGCGTCAGCGCTGCTGGCGTCACACCATCAATTCGACCGGCCTGCGCAAGATTTCCGGGGCGCGCGATGGAAAGTTTGGACTTCAGCTCATTTGACAGCCCATCAAGGGATATGTAGTCGAAGTCATCCGGGATCGCATGTGACTCATCCTTGCGCAACAAATCGATATCCTTGCGCTGACGCTCAATATAATTGGCGTACAAAGCCTCTCGCTCCATCTGCTTCCTGGTTTCCTCGTCAAACCCCTCACACCTTTGATCGAGTTTTGAAAGTTCGGTGAAAGTAACATCCGAAAACGACAGAAGCTGCAGGCCCGTACGCTTGGATCCATCTTGGTTGACCCGTATACCTGCAGCTAAGGCCTGAGACGGTGTGTATGAAGCGGACTTCAGGATCTCCCGTGCGGCGTTAAGTTTTTCCATTTTGTCTAGAAATTGCCGTTTCCTGACGTCGGATACGCATCCAAGCGCAAGCCCCAGCGGTGTAAGCCTTTGGTCCGCATTGTCCGCCCGCAATGACAGCCGGAACTCCGCGCGTGACGTAAACATGCGGTAGGGCTCTGAAACACCCCTTGTCGTAAGATCATCAATCATGACG
>JASFFN010000398.1:0-3216 GCA_050124275.1 Roseobacter sp.
CGCGGGCACCGACCCGTCACGGTTGACGCGTACAATGGTGCCGATGTGGTTGCTCCGCTCCTGCGCCGCGGGGCGGTCGCCGCGGTCGCCAATCGTCATGAACAGTGTGCCGTCGGTCGCCTCGACTACGCGGGAGCCAAAGTGCCTGCCGCCCGACGATCCCGGGGACATCTCGAAAATGTCTTTCAGGTTTTCCAGCCGTTTTCCGTCTGCCGACAGGGTCGCCGTGGCCAGCGTCGTGCCGGCACCGCCGCGTTGTTTCCTGCTGTAGCTCAGGAAGATGGTCCGTGACGACGCAAAATCGCGTGCCACCGTCACATCGAGCAGCCCGCCCTGCCCGCTGTCCGCGACATCCGGCAGGCGGGCGATGACGCTGGCCTGCCCGTCCTTCACCAGTATCACGCGGCCGTCTTTTTCGGTGATCAACAGGCTGCCGTCCGGCAGGAAATCGATGCCCCATGGTTCATCCAGTCCCGTGACCATGGGGGTGAAGACGGGGTTTGCCCTGAGAATGGGGGCGGATAGTGCGATTGTTGCAAGTATCCCAAAGGCTAAAGTTGCGATCTTAGTCACTCGTTTTCTCCTTTTTCGCCCGGCGTGGCGACCAGCAATCCTGCTCAGTCAACAAGCAGCGGAATGGGCAGGAAACAGACGCCAAAGGCTGATCCAAAACCGCTTTTCTTTTGGAGGTAGGGCGCATAATCTTCGCGGCGAACGTAAAGTTCCAACATGGGAGATTACCAATGAAAAAGATGCTCTTGGCCTCGACGGCCGCGGCACTTGTGGCGACTGGCGCACTTGCCAATGACGTGAAACTCGGCGTGCAATTCGGGTTTACCGGACCTATTGAATCGCTGACGGGCCCGATGGCGGCCGGCGCCGAACTGGCGATGGCAGAAGTAACGGAAAGCGGCAAGTTGCTTGACGGCGCGACGGTGACGGCGATCCGGGCCGATACCGGCTGTATCGATAATGGTCTGGCAACGTCGAATGCCGAACGTCTGATCTCCGAAGGAATCAACGGGCTGATCGGCGGCGACTGTTCCGGCGTCACGGGCGCGATCCTGTCCAATGTGGCCATTCCGAACGGCATGGTTATGATTTCGCCGTCGGCGACGTCGCCGGGCCTTTCGACCGTCGAAGACAATGATCTGTTCTTCCGCACGGCCCCTTCCGACGCGCGCGAAGGTCAGGTGATGGCGGAAATCCTGCAGGAGCGTGGCGTGAAGTCCATCGCCCTGACCTATACGAACAACGACTACGGCAAAGGTCTTGCCGACGCCATCCAGAGCAACTTCGAAGCCATCGGCGGCGAAGTGACCATTGTGGCGGCACACGAGGACGGCAAAGCCGACTATTCCGCCGAAATGGGCGCGCTGGCCTCGGCTGGCGGAGATCTTCTGGTCGTGGCTGGCTACCTTGACCAGGGCGGTTTGGGCATCATCAACGCGGCCCTAGACTCTGGTGCATTCGACACCTTCGGTCTGCCCGGCGGCATGATCGGTGACAGCCTGCCAAAGAACGTGGGCCCGGCGCTTGACGGATCCTACGGCCAGATCGCGGGCTCTGGCGGTGAAGGCATCGAAAAGCTGAAAGCGATGGCCGGAGACGCTTTCGACGCCACATCGCCCTACACCCCGGAAAGCTATGATGCGGCAGCACTTTTCATGCTTGCTATGCAGGCGGCAAACAGCACCGATCCGGCGGAATACGGCAAGCACATCCTCGAAGTCGCCAACGCACCCGGGGAGAAGATCTATCCCGGTGAACTGGGCAAAGCGCTGGACATCATCCGTGAGGGTGGAGACGTCGACTACGTCGGGGCCTCCGCGGTCGAGCTGATCGGGCCCGGTGAATCCGCCGGGACTTACCGCCTGATCGAAGTGCAAAACGGCGAAAACGTCACCATTGGCTTCAAGTAAGTCTTAGACATGATCATGAACCAGCCCGGCGTCCCGGACCTCGGGCTGTTTTCGTGACCGAGAAATGATGAAACGCGCGCACCCGCTCCCGAGGGGAAATCAATGATCGTTGTCGAGGAACTTCACAAGCATTTTGGGGGTTTCCACGCGGTCGATGGCGCATCGCTTGAAATCGAACAGGGATCGATCACCGGCCTGATCGGCCCGAATGGCGCCGGGAAAACAACTCTTTTCAATGTGATTGCGGGCGTTCTTCAACCAACGTCTGGCCGCGTACGCATGGCGGGCGAGGATATCACGGGCCTACCGCCGCACACGTTGTTTCACAAGGGGTTGCTGCGCACCTTTCAGATTGCGTATGAGTTCTCCTCTATGACGTGCCGGGAAAACCTGATGATGGTGCCGGGCGATCAATTGGGCGAGACGCTGTGGAACACGTGGTTCGGGCGCAAGCGCATTGCCGAACAGGAACGCGCCTTGCGGGCCAAGGCCGACGAGGTTCTCGAGTTTCTCACGATCGAACATCTGGCCGACCACAAGGCCGGCCAGGTGTCTGGTGGACAGAAAAAGCTCCTCGAACTGGGGCGGACGATGATGGTGGACGCCAAGATCGTTTTTCTCGACGAGGTCGGCGCCGGGGTGAACCGCACGCTGCTGAATACCATCGGAGACGCAATCATCCGGCTGAACGAGGAGCGCGGCTATACGTTCGTGGTCATCGAACATGACATGGACTTCATCGGACGCCTTTGCGATCCGGTGATCTGCATGGCCGAGGGCAAAGTGCTGGCCAAGGGGACGCTGGCGGAAATCAAGGCCAACGAACAGGTGATCGAAGCCTATCTCGGAACGGGCCTGAAAAACAAAGACAAGGTCGGCGCATGAGCAGCGATCCCTACAGCGATCGGGGCAACAAGGACCTGTCGCTCGGCAATGCGGCGGCCATGGGACAGGCGCGCCCCGTCAAAGAAGGTGGCAGGGCCCGCCCCGCCCCCGGCGGCCCCTTCCTGATTGGCGAGAACATAACCGGCGGATACGGCGCTGGCCCGGATATTTTGCACGAGTGCACCATCGCGGTCGACCGTGGCGAGATCGCGGTCATCGTCGGGCCGAACGGCGCGGGCAAATCGACGGGCATGAAAGCGGTTTTTGGCATGCTCAACCTGCGCCAGGGTCATGTAAAGCTGGACGGGGAGGACATCACCTCGCTGTCGCCACAGGCGCGCGTGCGCAAGGGCATGGGCTTCGTCACCCAAACCTCTAACATCTTCACCTCGATGACGGTTGAGGAAAA
>JASFFN010000399.1:0-3210 GCA_050124275.1 Roseobacter sp.
TGTATCGCTCATCACGGAAAGCTTTCGCGCCTATGTGTCGGACGACCTTGTCGGTGTGGAAGTCGGCGGCGCAGTGAAGAACGTCATCGCCATCGCATGCGGAATGATGACAGGCGCAGGCTTTGCCGAGAATACGCGCGCTGCGCTCATTACCCGCGGCGTCGACGAGATGAAGGCGCTGGCCGAAGCGCTCGGCGGGCGCCGCGAAACCGTGACGGGGTTGTCGGGTGTCGGTGACCTGACGCTGACCTGTTCGAGCAAAACGTCGCGGAACATGTCGCTTGGATTTCAGCTCGGGCAGGGTATTGCCCGCGAGGACTGCTTTTCCGGAAAACCCGTGGTCGTCGAGGGCGAGATGAATGCCCGGTCGGTCACCGACCTTGCGCGGCGGGTGGGTGTTTCCATGCCAATCTGCGAGGCGGTCCACGCGATTCTGCAGGAAGGCGCCGAACTTGGCGCGACTTTTGCCAATTTGTGGGCCCGCCCGATCGAAGCCGAGCCGCGCGCGATGGATCTCGTGTTCGAGCACCCCGCGCCGGTTCAGTCCGTACAACAGCTTGCAGAAAGAATATCATGACACTTGAATCCGATATGCCTGTCAACGCGATTGCAGGCAAACCTCTCGTGATCGCCACCGATCTGGACGGAACGTTCCTTGGGGGCAGTGAAAACGCCCGGGCATCGTTCTATCGCTGGATAGAGAAAAACCGCGCCAACGTCGGCCTGATTTTTGTTACCGGGCGGGAGCCGCGGTTCATCCGGAAACTGACTATGGATGAGGGGGTGCCAAAGCCTGACTACGCGATCTGCGACGTTGGCACCACGATCGCGCAGGTCGGCGATGACCATCTGCTGGCGCCCATCGCGGAGCTCGAAGCCGAAATTGAAACAGCCTGGAACAATGCCGGTGCGCGTGTTCAATCAGCACTTCGAAACGTGTCCGGCATCCGGCTGCAATCGACGGGCTTCCGCCATCGGGTAAGTTACGACATGGACCCTGAGCGGTTCGACCGGCGCGCTCTCGATATCGTAGCCGAACTGGGGCATGACGCGCTGATTTCCGACAACCGGTTTTTTGACGTGTTGCCCAAGGGGGTAAGCAAGGGCCCGTCTCTGCTGCGTCTGATCACGCATCTCGGGATCGACAGCCGCCGATGCCTTGCCGCAGGTGACACGCTGAACGATCTGTCCATGCTCGAACTTGGCCTGCCCGCTGTCGCGGTCGGCAATTCGGAACCGGACCTGATCGACCGGATCGCGGATCTTGACCACGTGCACATCGCGCAGGCGGATGGCGCTTCGGGCATTGCCGAGGCCATTCTCGCCTTCAACTTCTTTGAACAGAAAGCCGCCTGAGGAGACCGAACCCATGCCATCCGATCTAGTCATCGTCTATCATCGCCAACCCTACGAGGAGATCGAAGAGGGTGGCAAAATTGTGCTGCGGGAAAACAAGAGCCCGAATGGGATCGTGCCAACGCTCAAGAGTTTTTTCGGGTCGGCAGAACACGGCGCGTGGGTTGCATGGAAACTGGCGGAGGATCCTTCGAACCCCGATTTCGAAACGGTGATCGAGATTTCCGACGACTACGGAGATTATTCGGTATCGCGCTTGCCGTTGTCGGCGGAACAGGTGCGGGAGTTCTATCACGTCACCTCCAAAGAAGCATTCTGGCCGATCCTGCACAGCTTCAAGGAAAAATATAACTACGACAGCGTGGAATGGCCGAATTTTCGCGAGGTGAACTGGGCATTCGCCGAGGCCGCCGCACGAGAGGCGGAACCGGGCGCGCTGGTCTGGGTCCATGACTACAACCTTTGGCTGGTGCCGGGTTATCTGCGAAAAATCCGTCCGGACGTGCGCATCGCCTTTTTTCATCATACACCGTTTCCCGCAGCCGACATGTTCAACGTGTTGCCGTGGCGGCGTGAAATCGTGGAAAGCCTTCTTGCGTGTGATGATATCGGCTTTCACATTCCGCGCTACGCCGAAAACTTCGCAGCTGTCGCCCGCAGCCTCTTCAATGTTACGGTCGCAAAACGAACCCGGGTGCCCGAACATCTGATTTCCGAGGGGACCGCCCTGTCCGAGCGCCTGATGCCGGAGGCGCTGACCTACAACGACAGAGAAATCAGCCTGAGCGTAACGCCGGTCGGCGTGGATGTGCCGTTCATAGAAGAAAGGGCGAAACGCCCTGAAACCGATGCCAAGGTGCGGGAAATCCGCGATGATCTGGGGGACTGTCAGCTCATTTTGTCGGTTGGCCGCACCGACTATACGAAGGGCGGGGTCGAACAGCTGGCAAGTTTCGGCCGTCTGCTGGAAGCGCAACCGGAACTGCGCGGCAAGGTCCGTCTGATGCATGTGTCGGTAAGTGCGAACAAGAACATGACGGTCTACATGGACATTCAGAATGAAATCGAGCAGGCAGCCGGCCAGATCAATGGCCGTTACGGCACACTCGACTGGCAACCCGTGGCGCTGATTTCACGCGCGATTCCTTTCGACGAACTGGTGGCCTACTACCGCGCGGCGGATGTCGCCTGGATCACGCCGCTCGCGGATGGCATGAACCTTGTTTGCAAGGAGTTTGTCGCCGCCTCTACGGATGAGGACGGCGTGCTTGTCCTGTCAGAATTCGCAGGTGCGGCGGTGGAGTTGCAGGAAGCCGTCATCACCAACCCGTTCTCGAACCGGTCGATGGACACAGCGATCCTGCAGGCCTTGTCCATGGATACGGAAGAGCGGCGATCCCGCATGAAGAGTCTGCGCGAGGCTGTGCGCAAATTTGATGTCCGGGCATGGGGCGATGCGGTACGGCAAGGGCACGAACGTGCTCGTCGCAAGGTCGCGTCATTGCCGAAGGACGCCGCTTGAGGCTAGAGGCCGCCGCCGCAGGTGTCTCGTGACAATGTGTCGTCGACATAAAGCGGCGATGATGCATTGCAGATACGGTTTTCTGGTGGACGCGACCGAACGGGTTACTAGTGCCTGACGCAACCGGACGGCAGTTTGCCGAGGCCGCATAGTGCGCCTCGGCTCCCGTAACACTCCACCGCGCAATCCAACCGGCTCGTGTTCCCGACTCAACGCCTCATTCAAAGCTTTCGATCGCTGTATGAAAGCTCGGACGGCGTGCGTGTTCTTGGCGTTTCGTGAAGAATTTGTCCCATAGCGTTTCCTTTTGGTGGTCACAGACAAGTAGACCA
>JASFFN010000400.1:0-3191 GCA_050124275.1 Roseobacter sp.
GATGCGCTGCTGCAGGCGGCGCGGGTATTCTGGAGCGTACCGGCGTCAGCCGAGATCATAGCCGCTCCCGGTGCCTCTGCGGCAATCGCCCAAATTCCACAGCTGTCTCCAAGCAGAACCGTCTGCATTCCCCAGCCGACATACAACGAACACGCCGCCGCCTTTGATCTTAACGGCTGGACACGAACTTCCGGCCGAAATGCCGACGCACAGGTGGTCGTCCACCCAAACAACCCCGACGGCAAACTATGGTCCCCAAATGCACTGCCTGCACCCGGCGCAGGGCTGACGATCATTGACGAAAGCTTCTGTGACGTGGTGCCCGAGCAATCCTTGATGCCATTGGCAGTTGAACCCGGTCACGTCATTCTGAAGAGCTTTGGCAAGTTCTGGGGCCTTGCGGGCACGCGGCTCGGATTCGTGATCGGCGACGCGGCTCTCCTGAAACAGTTGCAGCAGCAGTTCGGACCCTGGGCCGTTTCCGGACCTGCCCTGCACATCGGCACACGTGCGCTGAAAGATCAGGGATGGGCATCAGAGACCCGGCAGCGGCTGGTGAAAGACAGTTCGCGTCTCGAGGCTCTGATGCGCAAGGCGGGCGCGGACCTTGTCGGTGGCACGACGTTGTTTCGCCTCTATCATGTCGACGATGCTTCGGCGTGGCAGGAACGTCTGGCACGCCACCGCATCTGGTCCCGCGTCTTTCCCTACAATCGGCACTGGCTGCGCCTTGGCCTGCCGCATGGTCTGCACTGGCCGCGATTGGAGCAAGCCCTCTCATGACCGCGGCACTTGTGTTGCTCTGCGCGATGCTCCTCGATGCCGCGTTCGGCGAACCGGACGCGCTCTGGTCTCGCGCGCCGCACCCTGCCGTCCTGATGGGTCGCGCGGTCGGACGGCTGGAGAAAAAATTCAATCATGGTGCGTATCGGCGGCTGAAAGGATGCCTTTGCCTGACCCTTCTGGTGGTATTCGGTGTTCTCGTCGGGAGGCTGGTTTCGGCACTCGGGCCCGTTGCTGAAACGTTGTGTGTCGCCGTGCTGCTCGCGCATCGCTCGCTTGTCGACCATGTTTCCGCAGTATCCATCGGGTTGAGGCGCTCTTTGAAAGATGGACGCCAGGCCGTTGCAATGATCGTCAGCCGCGACACGGAAAAGATGGATCAGGACCAGGTTGTCCGCGCAGCGATCGAAAGCGGTGCGGAGAATTTTTCCGACGGTGTGGTAGCTCCGGCGTTCTGGTTTCTGGTGGGCGGAGCACCGGGGATCGTCGTCTACAAAATTGTCAACACGGCCGACAGTATGATCGGCTATCGCACCGAAAAGTACGAGGAATTCGGCTGGGCGGCGGCGCGCACCGATGATCTGTTGAACCTCATACCTGCCAGGCTCTCCGCCGCCCTGATCGTGCTCTCCTCCGCGCGATGGTCTGTTTCGGGTCTGGGTGCGGACGCAAAGAGGCACAGGTCTCCCAATGCCGGCTGGCCGGAATCTGCTATGGCGCGCGCCTTGGGTATTTCCCTGTCCGGGCCCCGCGCCTATGACGGAAAAATGCACGATTATCCGTGGGTAAACGCCGCAGGCCGGAAGGATCTGAGTTCCCCGGATATCGATGCGTCGGTCGCCATGTTATGGAGAGCATGGGGTGCGACGTTCACACTTTGCGCACTTGTCGGGTTTATACTGTCGTGAGACGGAGGTTTTCATGCGTTTGACTGTGGTCATGTTCATTATCGCGCTCGCGGCCGCACCCTTGCCGGCGCTTTCGGCCTGCGGCGGCAGCTTTCAGAATTTTATCGCTCAGATGAAAATGGAGGCAGTGCAAAAGGGTCACGACAGGCAGGCGGTGGATCGCTTTTTTTCAGGTGTACAACAGAGTCAAAGCGTTTTGCGCGCCGACCGGAACCAAAGCATGTTCCAGCGACCCTTCCTCGATTTTTCGAACAATCTCATTTCAGATGCGCGCCTGAAGAAAGGCCGGCAACTTGGCCGCCAGTACAACGCGGTATTCGATCTGATTGAACGCAGGTACGGGATATCGCGCGGTGTCCTCCTGGCCTTCTGGGCGTTCGAAACGGCCTACGGCACCTATCAGGGGGATTTCAACACGGCGAACGCGCTTGTCACGCTGGCCCATGACTGTCGCCGACCGGAGCTTTTTCGCCCGCAGGTATTTGCGGCGCTCGAGCTTTACGAGCGCGGCGATTTCGATCCGCAGACGACCACAGGCGCCTGGGCCGGCGAAATCGGCATGGTGCAAATGCTGCCGCACGATATCATCAAGCACGGACAGGACGCCGATGGAGACGGCCATGTGACGCTGAAAACCTCGGCCCCGGATGCCCTGGTCTCGGGTGCCGCGATGCTTGCGGGATTCGGCTGGCGCCCGGGAGAGCCCTGGCTGCAGGAAGTGCGCGTGCCGGAAAACCTCGACTGGTCTCAAAGTGGTATCCATATTGCCAAACCCGTCGCGCAGTGGGCAGCAATGGGCGTTGAGCCACGCAGCGGTACTTTGCCGACCAATCTGGAGGCGTCACTCATCCTGCCGCAGGGCCATAAAGGTCCGGCATTTCTCGTCTATCCGAATTTCAATGTCTATTTTGACTGGAACCAGAGTTTTACCTACGTCGTGACTGCGGCCTACTTTGCGACCTTGATTGAAGGCGCGCCCAAGATGGACCCCGGCAAACCGGACAAAGGTCTTGATGGTGCACAGATGGTCGCGCTACAAAAAAAGCTGCAGGCACGCGGGTACGATGTCGGCGAGGCTGACGGCATCCTTGGCGCGCGCACGCGCATCGCTGTACAGAAAGAACAAAAACGGCTCGGACTGCCGGCAGACGCCTGGCCCACGCCTGTTTTGCTAGAAGGACTCTGAACGCTCCTGAGCGGCTGGTTTCAGGGTAAAGTGCTTGCAGCCTGGCCGTAATACTCAAGCGACGCAGTGCAATCGTCGCAAGCGCAACGACTGGTATTCTTGTTTTCTTGCAGCGTCAGTTTTTCTCCTGCTGGCGGATCGGAAACCGCAATCCCTTCTCGGTCAGAAGAACGATTTTACCGCCATTTTCGACGTAACGATCGCATCGCGCAAAACCGTTCCGGTAGGCAACGCAAACTGTCCCGTCATCGGCAATATCATAAGTGCCGTAAGCGGCTTCGCCCGACGCGTATGTGTAGGAATACGCGCCGCCG
>JASFFN010000401.1:0-3185 GCA_050124275.1 Roseobacter sp.
CGGGGACAAGGATGCACTTCCGCACCCACGTCAAGGACGAGATGCGCGATATCGCCGACGATCTGTACAACGGCGCCCGCGCGGATGAATACACCGCCGGCATGATCGAGCACGACATGCACATCGGCGATTTTCTCGATGCGCTGGATGAGCTGGGCATCGCCGACAACACCATCGTCTTCTATTCGACGGATAACGGCGTTCATATGAACACGTGGCCCGATGCCGGCATGACACCGTTCTGGGGCGAGAAGAACACGCAATGGGAAGGGGCGTGGCGCGTTCCCGCCATGGTGCGCTGGCCCGGCCAGATCGCGGAGGGCGCCGTCAGCAACGAGATCGTGCATCACATGGACTGGCTGCCGACATTTCTTGCAGCGGCAGGCAATGAAACGATCAAGGAGGACCTGCTGGAAGGCATAACGGTGGATGAGATGGCCGGGCGCGATTACCGCGTGCATCTGGACGGCTACAATATCCTGCCGATGCTGACCGGTGAGACCGACGAGAGCCCGCGCAAGGAGATCTTCTACTTCACCGATGACGGTGACCTTGCCGCGCTGCGCTTCCAGAACTGGAAGATCACTTTCCTTGAGCAAAAGGAGTGGGCGACGTTCAGGGCGTGGATGGAGCCACTGACCGAGTTGCGTGTGCCGCTGATCACGCATCTGCGTCGCGATCCTTACGAGCGCGGCTACCGCACGTCGAACACCTATTATGACTGGTTGCTCGACCGTGCCTTCATGCTGGTGCCCGCACAGGCCTATGTCGCGCAGTTCCTTGCCACCTTCGCGGAGTATCCACCACGTCAGGAAGCGGCGAGCTTCAGCCTCGAGAAGGTCATGCAGAAACTCACCGATCCGGGCGGGGCGCAGTAGAAACCAGTTGTTTGTTTACCGCCCCGACCGAGCGTCGGGGCGGGCTATTCGTCTTCGAGGCGCATACGAGGCGACTATGATTTTGTTCTTCGTGCATTGTTCAGGTTCAGTAGTGGTTTTCTTGAACATGGTAGATAGAAGCAGGTTGCGTTATTTATCCGGCCTGTGTCGCGGCACGCCCACATCCGCGCGGTTTTCTTTAGCTAGAACCAACCCCAGCCGATTTTCTTGAGATATATAAAGTCGGTATGCCCACACCCGGGGCGCTTCGCATCAGGCGTATCCAAGGGGAGAGCGTGCGCGAGGTTGCTTGTTGCTTTGGGTGTTGCCCCATCCAGCGTTGTATAGTGGTCCCAGCTCTGCACCGGCGTGAAGCAGGGTTTCAGGCCGAGTTGGCGGGCGAAGATTTGCGTCTGCCTGGCGATGTAAAGCGAGCCGTTGTCGGTAAGAATCTCGATCAGAGACGGGGCGCGGTAGGCGCCGAAGCGGCGTTCCACCGCCTCCAGCATGATGTCGCGGATGTCGGAGCCGCTGATCCCGACGTTCACCACGGCCCGCCAGGCGATGATCTCGCGATCGTGGGCATCGATGATGAAGGCACCGCGGACGATGTCGCCGTTCCAGCAAGTGAACTCGAACCCGTCCGAACACCAGCGCAGGTTCGAGCGCATGACGATGACCTTGCCGTCGTGAACGTGCTCGGGCCGCTCAGTGTATTTCCGGGCCAGCAGCAGGTTGTGGGCCTGCATAATCCGGTAGACCCGCTTGTGATTGACGGGTGCCAGCCCTTCGGATCGCAGCTGCCGGTTCAGGATCGCGGTTATCCGACGATAGCCGTAGGTCGGGGGCTTTGCCACCAGCGTCGTGATCAACGGCACCACCGCCGCGTCTTGCGCTTTATGATAGCGCCGACGCGGCTTCTTCCTGCCGCTCAACCGGTCGATCAGGTTCGAGCGGGCCACGCCCAGGGTTTCAGCCACGACCTTCACCGGAAATCGTCCTTCAGCGGCGACCGTGCAAGCAAGGTCTGTTTTTTTGACCGTGACTTCTCCAGAGCTTCACGCAAGATCTCGGCCTCCAGCGTCTTGCGCCCGAGCTGGCGTTCGAGTTCGCGGATGCGATCCTCCAACTGCCGCACGACCTTGTTGCTGGTGACGTCATCGTCCTCGGACACGGCGACACTCCCCCCTTCGAGCATGAGCCGCCGCCAACGATACAGCAGGTTCGGCGCAACGCCATTGCGGCGCGCAACAACCGAAATGCTGGTTCGCTCATCCAGCGTTTCCTCGACAATCCTCAGCTTTTCAGCGGCGGTCCAGCGGTGCCGACGGCCACCATCGGTGATGATCTCAATCTTAGACATAAGCACGTGTTCAGGCATATGCCTAAGCCTCCATGGTTATGCCTGAGTGTCCGGTCGAAACGGGGGCCAGTTCACTCGACCGCTTCACACCACAGGAGTGCTCAAACTACCTGGCCAACGCAGGTTACGCTTCAAGCTGATCTCATCATGCTCTAGACATAAGCAGTATCCGTCCAAAACCTCTTTCACTGGCTTTGGGCGAGTGATCTCAGCGCCGCAATCCGGTTCTCCACTTTCGGATGGGTTGAAAAGAGATTGTCCATACCGCCGCCAACAAGCGGGTTGACGATGAACAGATGCGCGCTTGCCGGGTTGCGCTCGGCGGTCACCATCATTGGTTTTCTCGCCAGACCGTCGATTTTTGACAACGCGGACGCGAGCCCCATGGGGTCACTACTGATCTCGGCACCCATTTTGTCTGCCGCATATTCACGCGTACGAGATATCATCATCTGAACCAACATGGCGGCAAGAGGCGCCAGAAACACCGCTGCAATCACTCCAATCAAACCAGCAGCTCCAGAGCGTTCGCGATCACCTCCGCCGAAATAAAGCCCGAACTGCGCGAGCATTGAGATTGCTCCGCCGATGGTTGCTGCAATCGTCATGATCAAGGTATCGCGGTTGCGGATATGGGCCAACTCATGTGCGACGACACCCGCCAGTTCGCGCGAGTCCAGCCCGCGCATGAGCCCTGTGGTCACCGCAACCGCAGCATTGTCGGGGTTGCGCCCCGTGGCAAAAGCATTCGGTTGATCAGTCTCGATTACATAGACCGCTGGCATCGGCAGGCCTGCATTCTGCGCAAGCTGCGCGACCATGCGGTGAAGTTCGGGAGCCGAGGCTTGGCTCACGGGCCGCGCGCCGTGCATTCGGAGCGCAATTTTGTCTGAATTCCACCAACTGAAAAAATTCATACCCAGGGCGACCACAAAAGCCAGCAT
>JASFFN010000402.1:0-3183 GCA_050124275.1 Roseobacter sp.
TGTCCTGACCGCAGCGAACCGGAAAGAAACTGCATGACAATCAGAGTTGCTATCAACGGCTTTGGCCGCATCGGTCGTTCGATCCTGCGCGCCTTCTGGCATGGTACGACAATGAATGGGCGTTCGCACACCGCATGATCGATGTCGTGCGCACGATGGGAGCCCAAGGTTTCTGAGATTGCGCCAGTGCCGGACCGCGCCTACTGCCGTCCCAATTTGGCAAGCAGGGCGCGATTTACCTCTGGCGTGACGAATTTGCTGACATCACCGCCCAGGCGCGCGATTTCCTTGACCAGTTTGCTGGCGATGGCCTGACGCTCGGCCTCGGCCATCAGAAAGACCGTCTCGATCGTATCATCAAGTTGCCGATTCATAGCGACCATCTGGTATTCGTACTCGAAATCCGCGACCGCGCGCAGCCCGCGGACGATGATTGTCGCCCCGACGTCGCGTGCGCAATCGATCAACAGATTTTCGAAGGGATGCGCGATAATCTCCAGCCCGGTCTTCGCCGCAATCTTCACGGACTCCGCTTCGACCATGGCGACCCGTTCTTCGAGATCGAACATGGGCCCCTTGTCGCGATTGATGGCGACACCAATGACAAGCTTGTCAAGCAGGGCGCCTGCACGACGGATCACGTCGATATGCCCCAGTGTGATCGGATCGAATGTGCCGGGGTAAAGGCCAACGCGCATCGGGCCCTCCTGTCAAACTGCTCTCGGGCCGGAGCCCGAACATTTCATGCGTTTATCTGCAAACAAACAACTTGTGGAGCTCGGCGGCATCAGTGCCCCATGATCATGCCTTCCAGCGCATCTTTTTCCATCGCCAGTTCCATGAGCTTTGCCTTGACCACGTCTCCCAGCGAGATCAGCCCCAGCAGCTTGCCGTCTTCGACAACGGGCATATGGCGAAAGCGTCCTTCGGTCATTTTCTGCAAAACCACGTCCGCCTGATCGGTTGTGCTGCAAGTCACCAGTTTCGACGTCATCAGTGTCTTGACCGGATAGGTCAGGCACCCGGCACCCCGCGCGCCTATTTCGCAAACGATGTCCCGTTCCGACAGAATGCCGTCAGCGGTTTTGCCGTCGCCTGAAACCACGACGGTTCCGATGCCCTTCTCGGACAGAATGCGCGCCGCTTCGGACACCGTACAGGTCGGCAGGACTGTCACAACATCATGCAGTTGTTTGGTTTTCAGAATTTGCGAGACAAGCATACCGCACCTCCATCTGTCGTCGCCCGTTGTCCCGCTCAGCGTCACCGCAAAGCGGATTTCTGTCAAGTCAACGCTTCGAGGCGCGCCACTTCCGCTCGCAATCCGCCGGTGAACACCTCCGCGAACCGTCTCAGCCGGGCATTGCGGCGGTCGTCCGCGTGGCGGATCAGGTAAAAGGAGCGTGTGAGACTGACTTCGCTTTCAAGAACGCGGCGCACGGACGGTGCCGCCGGCAGTGCAAAATCGTGCACCACACCGACCCCGCCGCCCTGCCGGATCAGGTTGAGCTGAACCGACACGGAGTTTGATGACAACGGCAGGCGGCTTATCCCCAGTTCGGCCAGATAATCGAGCTCGCGGTCGAAAATCATGTCCGGTATGTAACCCACGACACTGTGCTCTTTCAGATCCCTGATCGACCGCAACCTCGGCTTGCTCTTCAGGTACGCTTCCGAGGCCGCAAGATGCAGCTGGTAATCGGTGATTTTCTTGATGATCAGGCGCCCGGCCGTTGGCGCGCTGACCCCGATGGCCATGTCGGCTTCGCGCCGGGACAGGTTGAAAACGCGCGGCAAAGCAACGATCTGTATTTCCAGCTCGGGATTTTCCGCGGCAATCCGGGCACAGACCTGAGGAAGAAGATAATTGGCTGCGCCGTCCGGCGCGCCGATGCGTATCTGACCGCGCAGGCGGTCGCCCGGCTCGGGCAATTCGGCGATTGCGCTGCGCATCGCCGCTTCTGCCTGTTCGGCACGTGCCAGCAAAGACGCGCCCGCTTCGGTCAGCGCGTAGCCTTGCGGTGATTTGGTGAACAGAGTGGCCTGCAGCCGCGTCTCGAGCCGTTGCATGCGTCGTCCCAACGTTGCCGGATCCAGTCGCAACACCTTGCCCGCGCCGGAAAGGCTCTCTTCACGTGCGACGGCCAGAAACAGCCGCAGATCATCCCAGTTTGTTTGCATGCGCCACCCGATATCTTGCAAAAACGCAAAACCACTTTGCCATCTTTCCTCTTTATCACATTTTTTTGCAAGACTAGCTTGTGGACGAGTTTTTAATCCGTGGGTGACAACCATCCACCGCCATCAAGGAGATCACGATGCAGGAATTGACGCACTACTTGGACGGTGCCCGTGTCGCGGGCACTTCGGGACGCTACGCCGACGTGATGAACCCCGCCACTGGCGAAGTACAGGCAAAAGTGCCGCTTGCCTCCAGCGAGGAAGTCGCCAAGGCTGTGGAGATCGCGGCGGCGGCGCAACCGGCATGGGCTGCGGTGAATCCCCAGCGTCGCGCCCGTGTCCTGATGAGATTCGTCGATCTTCTCAATCGCGACATGGACAAACTGGCCGAAGCTCTCAGCCGGGAGCACGGCAAAACACTGCCGGATGCCGCCGGGGACGTGCAGCGGGGTCTTGAAGTGGTCGAGTACTGCATCGGCGCGCCACACATGCTGAAAGGCGAGTTCACCGACAGTGCCGGCCCCGGGATCGACATGTATTCGATGCGGCAGGCGCTTGGCGTCACGGCGGGGATTACCCCCTTCAACTTTCCCGCCATGATCCCGATGTGGATGTTCGCGCCGGCCATTGCCTGCGGCAACGCCTTCATCCTCAAGCCGTCCGAACGTGATCCATCCGTCCCACTGATGCTGGCGGAGCTGATGGAAGAGGCCGGGTTGCCGAAAGGCATTCTGCAAGTGATCAATGGCGACAAGGAAGCGGTAGACGCCCTGTTGCATCACGATGTCGTGCAATCGATCGGGTTTGTCGGCTCCACGCCGATCGCCGAGTACATCTATGCGACGGGCTGCGCCAACGGCAAACGCGTGCAGTGTTTCGGCGGGGCCAAGAACCACATGATCATCATGCCGGATGCGGATATGGATCAGGCGGCGGATGCGCTTGTAGGGGCCGGGTATGGCGCGGCCGGAGAACGTTGCATGGCGATCTCGGTCGCCGTTC
>JASFFN010000403.1:0-3156 GCA_050124275.1 Roseobacter sp.
TGCCGGAAACCAAGCGCATCCGCTATCGCATGGGCATCAACATGGGCGAAATCCTCGTGGAAGACGGCGATATTTTCGGGGACGGCGTGAATATTGCCGCGCGATTGCAGGAAGTTGCCGACCCGGACGGTGTGGCTGTCACAAGCGGTATTCACGAGACGGTTACCCGGCGTATCGACTGGTCTTTCAAAGACATGGGCGCGCATCTTTTCAAAAACATTGCGCAGCCGGTGCGTGTCTATCATTACAGCAGCGACCCTGACACGGCGCCGTCACATACAGCGTTCCGCCCTTTTGTCGACATGCCGCAAAAAACGTCCATTGCCGCGAGCGGTGGGTGCCTCTGCGGCAATATCCGCTACGAAGCCACGCAACCGCCTCTCGGGTCCATGCTGTGCCATTGCAGTATTTGCAGACGGTTTTCAGGCGCGCCTGTTCTCGGCGGTACGACTTTCCTGTCGGACGCGGTCACCTTCACAAAGGCGCAGCCGAAATATTACAAATCGTCAAGCATAGCCGAACGCGGCTTCTGCCCTGAGTGCGGCACGTCCATCACATATCGTGGCACCGTCGCGCAGTGGACGAAATGGATCATGGTGTTCACGGCGACACTGGATGATCCGGAAAACCATCCGCCTACGTATCATTTGGGCATCGAGACCGCGATGCCATGGCTCAATATTGTGGATGAACTGCCGCGTACCGCCTGCCGCGATTCACCGAGCCTCGTCGAGGCGTACCGCACCGTCGGAGAAGAGGTGCCCTGAACCGGGTCCTTCAGGCGGCCAGTTCCGCACCGCCCATCCCCAGGAATTTCTTGCGTCGCTCGCTGACAAGTGTGTTCGCATCCTTGCCTGACAGTTCTTTGAGCATATCGCTGATCGCGCGACCGACCGACTTTATGGCCGCCTCGACGTCACGATGCGCACCGCCCAGTGGTTCGGGAATGATGCGATCGATGACTCCGAGTTTCTTGAGATCTTCCGCGGTCAATCGCAAGGCTTCGGCGGCTTCGCGCATCTTTTCGGCATCTTTCCAGAGGATCGACGCACAGCCTTCCGGGCTGATCACCGAGTAGACCGAGTGCTCAAGCATCGCGACGCGGTTCGCCGTGGCAAAAGCGACAGCGCCTCCGGATCCGCCTTCGCCGATGACAACGGAAACCAACGGCACGCCGATCTGCAGGCACTTTTCCGTGGCGCGGGCTATGGCTTCGGACTGACCGCGTTCTTCGGCCCCTTTTCCCGGATAGGCCCCGGGCGTGTCCACCAAGGTCACAACCGGCAGGTCAAATCGATGTGCCAAATCCATCAGGCGAATCGCTTTACGGTATCCTTCCGGGCGCGCCATCCCGAAATTCCGCTCGATACGCGATTTCGTGTCGTTGCCCTTTTCATGCCCGATCACCATGACCGGTCGATCATCCAGGCGGGCAAGGCCGCCCATGACCGCGTGGTCATCGGCGAAGTTCCGGTCGCCTGCAAGAGGTGTGTATTCGGTGAAAAGCGCGTCGATGTAGTCTTTGCAATGTGGCCGTTCCGGATGACGCGCGACCTGGCATTTCCGCCAAGGCGACAGTGACTTGTAGAGATCCTTCAGAATCGTTCGCGCTTTCGCGTCGAGGGCCGATGCCTCCTCAGTGACATCCATATTTTCGTTGGACCGCGCCAATGCACGCAATTCTTCCGCCTTGCCTTCGATCTCGGCGAGGGGCTTTTCGAAATCCATATACTGCGTCATGGCCGTCTCCGCTTGAATGCTCTCTATATGGCTGGTCGCAAGGATCAATGCAACGGGATCGGCCGGAACAGATCAGCGGGTCAGAACATGCCGATCAGCAGGGCGGCTGCGGTCCGGACGAAACCGAAAGAAACGGGACAACCGGCGGTTTCGCCGTTGCGAGAGCGCTGCGGCAGGGGGCGATTGCCCGTCGGACCAAGCGCTTTGTTTTCATTCGGGAATTGGAGTCGAACAGTCTTGCGTCACCCCGAAATCATCTCGGCCTGGCGCACGATCACCTCTGCCTGCTTGATCGACGCGATATCCACGAGCCGTCCCTTGTAGACTGTCGCGCCTTCGCCTTTTGCCTTGGCTTCTTCCATGGCGCTGAGGATTTCCCGCGCTTCGGCGACCGCGTCGTCTGACGGGGTGAAGACCTCATTCGCGATTGCGACCTGCTTGGGGTGGATGGCCCATTTGCCAACCATGCCGAGCGTAGCGGAGCGGCGCGCTTGTGCGCGGAACCCCTCGTCATCCGAGAAATCGCCGAACGGGCCGTCGACCGGCAGAACGCCATGCGTGCGGCACGCCGCGACAATGGCCGCCTGCGCCCAGTGCCAGGGATCGGACCAGTGTTTTTGTCCGTCGTGCAGCATGTAGTAGTTCTCCTGCGTCCCGCCGATGCCGGTCGTTTGCATGCCCATGGAGGCGGCAAAGTCGGCCGCGCCAAGGCTCATCGCGGCCATGCGGGGAGATGCTGCGGCAATTTCCTCGACATGCGCGATCCCGGCAGCGGATTCGATGATCACCTCGAAGTCGATTTTCTTAGGCCTCCCCATGGCGGTTTCGACCGCGGTGACAAGCGCATCCACCGCGTAGATATCGCCCGCGCATCCGACCTTGGGGATCATGATCTGATCAAGGCGCTCGCCGGCTTGCTCCAGCAAGTCTACGACATCTCTGTACCAGTAGGGCGTGTCGAGGCCGTTTATGCGCACCGAGAGGGTCTTCTTGCCCCAATCGATGTCCGAGACCGCGCGAATGACGTTTTCACGCGCCGATGCCTTGTCGCTGGGCGCCACGCTGTCCTCGAGATCGAGGTTGATGACATCCGCGGCGGAGGCCGCCATCTTCTCGAAAATCGCGGGGCGGGATCCGGGGCCGAAGAGCTGGCAGCGGTTCGGGCGTGCGGGAGCGGTTGGTTGGATGCGGAAACTCATATCGGGCCTTTTGCGTAATTTTATTTCAAAGCTTTTCCGCGCCGTGTTATTAAATTGCGCGTGATGCTGCAAGTGCATTTCGCATGTGCAGAAACTTCAAACTTGCGCAAAACCAGAGGCTGCACAAAATTTCGCAGATATCGGCAGTATCGAGAAGAATCTTGCGGGGAATGCCGCCACACGAGTGACTTTGCGATGTCCTTGCGTCCAGAATCTG
>JASFFN010000404.1:0-3147 GCA_050124275.1 Roseobacter sp.
TCAAAGCGCTACATCGGTCAGTTATGCAACTAGCTGATTTTCCATAAATTTCTTGACGGATCGAGAGAATCCGGCGACGCTCTGACTCCATAGGCCACAGGCATTTCTTTGCCTGCACTGTAAAGAAGGAGGGACTTATGAAAAAACTATTTATTGGGCTAGCCGCAGCCGGGAGCCTTTTGGCGGCGTGTGACACGATGGCTCCGACGCCGGCGTCATCTGGGGCACAGGATCCGATTACAGCAGCACTCGTTAACAAGACCCTGCGATCAACAAATACCACTTTAAGGACAAACGAGGGCAACAGGCTGAGAGGCCTTTCCGGTCCGTCTGGTACGATCCCGATCAGTGGCGCCTGGGAAATCAGAAACGGACAATTCTGCCGGACTCTGACTGACCCACCACAAATGGCGGGTACCGAGTGTAACGACATCACGATCGACGGCGAAACTGCCACGATCTCGGGGCCTAGAGGCACAGAGACGTATATCATCTCTGATGAATAATCGATAATAATTTACTGAAACGCGTCGATCTTTTGAGTCGGCGCGTTTTACTTTGCGCCCCCGGTTTCTAAATGCAATTAATCGCGCATTTATGACCAAACAGCGCGCCTCTTACCCGATCTTATCCTGTGTGCGGAGATCGAAATCGCTGGCGTCGTGGCGTTCGTGGAGTTGCATCGCGGGATCGCCATTCACGCGGTTGACCATGCGGCCGCGCCGGACCGCCGGGCGCGCGTCAATGGCTTTCGCCCATCGCATGACGTTTGTGTAGCTTTCAACGTCGAGGAATTCCGCGGCATCATAGAGCCGTCCAAGCACGAGCTGCCCATACCATGCCCAGATGGCCATGTCCGCGATCGTGTAATCAGTGCCGGTGATGAATTCGCGGTCCGCCAACTGTCTGTCCAGGACATCAAGCTGGCGTTTTGTCTCCATCGCGAAACGGTTGATGGGATACTCGTATTTTTCGGGCGCATAGGCGTAGAAATGTCCAAACCCGCCCCCGAGATAGGGCGCGGATCCCATCTGCCAGAACAGCCAAGACAACGTCTCGGCGCGCGCGCCAGTAACCGTTGGCATGAACTTTCCAAACTTTTCAGCGAGATAGAGCAGAATTGCGCCGGACTCGAACACGCGTTGCGGCGTTGCGCCCGATCGGTCCATCAAGGCGGGGATTTTCGAGTTCGGGTTGATTTCGACAAAGCCGCTGCCGAACTGGTCCCCGTCACCGATGCGGATGAGCCAGGCGTCGTATTCGGCTTCGGTGATCCCGAGCGCCAGCAGCTCCTCCAACAGAACCGTGACCTTTACGCCATTGGGTGTGGCGAGCGAATAGAGCTGAAGCGGGTGCTTTCCGACAGGAAGCTCTTTCTCGTGCGTCGGACCTGCGATGGGGCGGTTTATGCTGGCGAATTTCCCGCCGCTCTCGGCATCCCACGTCCAAACCTTTGGCGGCACATACTCTGCAGTCTTGGTCATCGGGAAGCCTTTCGATTTGTGTTCCAAGCTGTGAATTAAGGCTGCGGCTGGCCAGAGCAAGAGCGGTTGTCTTGCGTCAAGAAACAGACAATGTTGAAATTTGCGGCCCTGTTCGCGTGCCGGAATCGACGACGGTGCGTTGGTTGTCCTGAAATTCTCGACACTCCCCGGCCTGGTTCGGGCGCGTTGATACGACTTGCCAATTCCCGCTTGAGGGCTTTGATTATGGTATGACGCAGGGTTTGAAGAACAAGCTTACGAAGCTTTACACAGGGCAACAGACCGCCTCGCGGCGTTTTCGTTTCGGACTGATTGTCTTTGACGCCTTCACCATCATCCTGTTCATTGCCGTCGCACCCTTGCCGCCGACATGGCAGCTGGAAACGGTCGGGTTTGTCATAGGCCTTCTTATTCTGATGGATTTTTCCGCGCGCTTCTGGATCGCGGAAGATCGCAAGAAGATGCTTTTGAAAGTCTACACGATTGCGGACGTCATCGTGATTGCGTCTTTGCTTGTCGCGCCGTTCATTCACGCGAACATCGCGTTTCTGCGAATCCTGCGGGGCTTGCGCGTGATCCATTCCTATCACCTCATGCAGGATCTAAGGCGCACAAGCCGGTTCTTTTCGAGACATGAGGACGCGGTGATTGCGTCCGTGAATCTCTTTGTCTTTGTCTTTTTCACAACGTCGCTTGTCTTCGCGCTGTTCGTCGACAAGGCGATGGGCATAAGCGGCTACATCGATGCGCTCTATTTCACTGTAACGACCCTGACCACAACGGGATACGGCGACATCACCCCCGCCACGCCCGGCGGCAAGCTTTTTGCGGTCGTCATAATGGTTGTGGGCGTTGCGCTTTTCGTTCAGCTCGCACGGGCCATCGTGCAGCCCGTCAAAGTAAGCTATACTTGCAAGTCATGTGGTTTGAGAAAACACGATGTGGACGCGGTGCACTGCAAACATTGCGGTGAGCTTGTTCACATCGAAACGTCGGGGATTTCCTGATGCCGAAGCTCTTGCTTGTGATATTTGCCATTGCCCTGTCGTGCTGGTCCGGCATGACATTTGCCGATGCGCCGAAGCATGGGCTGATGTGGAACCGAAGCGGTCTGCCGGCGGTTTTTCCGTTGCAGGTTAAGACGTTGGCGGGTCAGAACTACTATGTTGAACTGACAGACGCGCAGTCTGGCGCACCGGCCATGGCGGCTTTTATCGAAGGCGGGCGTTTTTTCAAAGTTCTCGTGCCGCCCGGGGAATTTGACGTGTTCTTTGCCAGCGGCAAGACGTGGGAAGATGAAGAATCGTTATTCGGCACCGATGGCACAGATGTGTTCCGGCTTGAAAAGCCGCTGAAGTTCGAGGTGCTCGGAGCGTCGGTCAAGGCAGGTCACATTATCGACCTGACCAATATGCCATCCGAGATTGTCGTGGCTGGCAGCTTCATTTGTCAGCGGGTCGCCGTGTCACGCTGGCCGCGCCCGCAGGAGCCGTTTGACGACACTGAGGGCTATGCGACCCGGTTGACGGACAGCGGCGAACTCGTCGAATATCCGAACCGCTATGCGCAAGACAGGCTTCTGGCGGGGACGGTTGAGCCAGCCGTCCCGACCGATTTCGCGCCTTATTCTTCCGTCCCCCAATTCGAAGTGCGCGAGATACCG
>JASFFN010000405.1:0-3133 GCA_050124275.1 Roseobacter sp.
GAGGCAATCTGCGAGGCAGTAGGGCGACCCACGATGCGGTTCGTTCCCGTGAAGACGGTCGAACAGCAAAGCATTCTGATGGCGCACAGAACGCGGGCACTGATCGTGCGCCAGAGAACCACGGCTCTGAATGCGCTGCGAGCACATTTGGCGGAGTTCGGGTTGGTCGCCAATCCCGGTATCGCCAATCTCGTGAAGCTGGCCGACAAGGCGTTTGCAGATGAAACACTACCCCTTTTTGCTCATCGGGCGCTTGAAATCCTGATCCGGCGCATGGCTGAATTGACCGACGAGATCGGCGTGCTCGACGAAGAACTGAAGGCTTGGCACACCAGCAACGAAGCAAGCCGCAGGCTTACGGCCATCCCTGGCATCGGCGTGATCACCGCAACCGCAATCGCTGCCACAGTTACAGACCCGGATCAATTCCGCTCGGGAAGACAGTTTGCGGCTTGGCTCGGACTGACACCACAACAGCAATCAACAGGCGGCAAAACCCGCTTGGGCGGCATCTCGAAACAAGGCGATCGATATCTCCGACGATTGCTCGTGGTCGGTGCGACCGCCGTCATGCGGCACGCGAAGCGCAATCCGACCCCCATGACAGACTGGGTCAATAATTTGCTGGAGAAAAAAAGCCCTTCCGGCTTGTGTCGGTGGCTCTTGCCAACAAACTCGCGCGTATCGCATGGGCGGTACTCACACGAGGAGAACCCTACAAACCCTACGGGCTCACCGCTTAAACGCGCGACCCGATCCGAATTGGCAAAGGCAGTCAATGATGCGTAACGATCGAGCCAAAGGAGAGACAAACCCGTCTGATTCACCGCGCCATATAAGCGCGCCAGGTTGACCAGGGACCTCGCCAGCGGATTTCCATCAGGGCCAGCGGCGCCTTCGAAGCTGCACAAACAGGCCGGACATATGAAAGCAACCGATCACCGCAACTCGACAAAATTACCCTTGCCAAAGGCGGCGTTCACATATGAATCACACATCACGCTTCAAGGGAATCCCAACGATTCAGGTTTTCGGCGGAGCGATTTAGGTTTATTTGGACGAATGGCTAGCGTCTGCGGTTCGCGACCGAGGTCACAATCGCCCGTGGCGCATTCCGCCGGTTCGCGGCATATTCAAACAGACGTTGTATTAGCTAGCCGTCATCTTTCGGATAGATAAACCCGTTCACCGGGTAGGGCCTGCCGTATTGGCCGGGCTGGCTTTCGACCCGGACCAGCGACCAGTCGTTGTTTCTGGACACGTCCATGACACCCATTTTCAACGACACCTTGTTGCGGTTCCAGTTGGCGTGGTTCACGACCACTTGCCGGTCGGTGATAACATCGGATACGACAGCCACATGGCCCAGCGGCATTCCCCTGGTCGCCCGGAAAGACATCACTGAACCGACAACCGGTTCGTCGCCGCGTTCATAGATATTGCTCGCCCTGGCCCACCAGTCCTTGGCGTTGCCCCGAATATTGATGCCGCTCAGGTTTCGTGCGTATGGCACGCACCATACCCTCTGCCCCCGGGCCTGCTTTCGCTCTACCTCGAGCAGCGCGAAGGCCTGGCGCTCACGATCAATAACGTCCTCGGTCGGGTTCTGGGCACAGGCTGATATGAAGCTGAAAAGTACCAGCGCAACCACCGTTCGGGTGGCAGCGGACCGGCGCGCCCACATCATGTTCGTTTTGCGTGCGTTGTCTTGCAAGAAACTTCGTTGCCTGATTGGACGTTGGCGAAGTCTCTGAGCGATCCGCTGGCGAATGAAAAGAGGCCCGCCAATTCATCGGCAAGATCTTGCCAGTTCCCTGTGCCGCATTTTAGCCGATCGCCGACTTTGCTCGCTCGCCTCTGGAGAGACGCGGCGGGTCGGGCGCCGCCACGCGGTGCCGCCGGGCGACACGCGCTGTCGATCTTGGTGCGTTACCGCACCTTGAGCGTCGCAAGGCCGATCATCGCGAGGATGAGCGAGATGATCCAGAAACGGATGACGATGGTGCTCTCGGCCCAGCCTTTCTTTTCGTAGTGGTGATGGATGGGCGCCATCAGGAACACGCGTTTGCCGGTCGATTTGAAGTAGAGAACCTGGATTATGACGCTCATCGCCTCGACCACGAAAAGCCCGCCGACGATGGCCAGCACGATCTCGTGCTTGGTGGCGACAGCGATGGCGCCCAGCGCGCCGCCGAGGGCAAGACTGCCGGTATCGCCCATGAAAACCGCCGCCGGGGGCGCGTTGTACCACAGGAAGCCCAGACCGCCGCCGAAAAGCCCGGCGGTGAAAATGACGATCTCACCCGTGCCCGGCACGTAATGCACGTCGAGGTATTCAGTGAAGTCGACACGCCCGACCGCGTAGGCGATCACGCCGAGCGTGCCCGCCGCAATCATCACCGGCATGATCGCGAGCCCGTCGAGCCCGTCGGTCAGGTTCACCGCATTCGCCGAGCCCACGATCACGATGACCGCAAACGGCACGAAAAAGTACCCGAGGTTCAGCAGCGTATCCTTGAAGACCGGCAGCGCGAGCTTGAACTGCAGCGCTTCGGGGTGCTGCTGCGCGGCCCAGAACGCGGCCACTGCGGCGATGGCGAAGCCCAGAAGCAGGCGCACCTTGCCCGGCACGCCGGCACTGGTCTGCTTGGAAACCTTTGCGTAATCATCCATAAATCCGATCGCGGCAAAAGACATCGTGACAAAGAGCACGATCCAGATGTAGGCGTTGTCCAGGCGCGCCCAGAGCAGCGTCGACGTGAGCAGCGCGCCGACGATCAGCAGACCGCCCATTGTCGGGGTACCCTGCTTGGTAAAGTGGCCTTCCGGGCCATCGTCGCGGATGGGTTGTCCTTTACCCTGACGGCGCCGCAAGACATTGATAAGCGGTCTGCCGAAGAGAAATCCGAATATCAGGGATGTCAGGAAGGCACCGCCTGCCCGGAAGGTGATGTATCGGAAGAGATTGAAGAAATCGCCTCCGTCGGAGAGCAGGGTCAACCAGTAGAGCATTCCGTCATCCTATCCTTCGTCCAGCGGGGCATGTCCCATTTTGCGGATACCGTCAACGATCCGCGCGAGCTTCATGCTCAGCGACCCTTTGGCCAGCACCACGTCGCCGCTGTCGAGATGG
>JASFFN010000406.1:0-3132 GCA_050124275.1 Roseobacter sp.
CGTTTTTCTCAGAAGACAGCACTTTCGCGATGACCAGTCATGCACTACGGTCAATTCGAAAATTTGCGTTCGATTGTCTGCTCTGGCCTAGCAACGGACCTTCACCATAAATTGGTGAATGGCAGGATCGCGCACATTTCCCGCCTTTCATTCGATGCAGTCGATCGACTGCTTAGTACGAACCCACAATCAGAAAAACGCCAGAAAGGCCCAACACCAGGAGTATGACTTTTGCGAATTGATGGTCATTCATTCGCGTGTAGGCAATGTAACCCAACCAAGCTCCTAGCCCCGCACCTGGAAGCGCAATTGATGCCGCACTTACCAGCGCACCAGTCATCAGACCTCCTACAGCGTGGGTGACGAGTGCCGCGACCAGGATTGTCAGGTTAAACAGCTGTATGACGCTACGCTTTTGATCCCTTGTCCAATCTCGCAAATTTACCCACATTGTCGGCAGTGGCCCGGAAAGACCGGCAAGCCCGCCGAGCACGCCGCCCCCAAACCCGATCACGCCATCAGCAATCCGCCCGCCCCACAAGATGGTTTGACCAGACTTCAGGAATAATCCTTGGGCTGAATAGGCGATCAGGATGCCTCCAATGCAGAGTTTGAACATTCGAACATCAATGTGGGTCAGAAGCATGACGCCAAGAGGCACACCAATCAATCCCGGCAAAACAAAGGGCACGATGCGCCGCCACTCTATTGCGTGGCAAATCCTATGGAGCGTGACGCTTTGCGCCGCGACCGAACAAACTACTACCAGTGTTGACGCTGTTGTTGGGGACAACACCAAGAGCCAAAACACAAGAGCGGTTAGACCGGTTCCAAACCCGGCGAGGCCCGTCACAAAACCACCAGCCAACCCACCAAGCAAAACCATCGTTATTGAAATGAGGTCCATGAGGACGAGTTGCCGGCAAAAATTCAACTTCGTCAACGGGCACCGAGCACAAGTGCTGCTCCATTAGCCGCCGTTCGTGCGCGACGCAGCATCGGTCTGATGGCTTCAAGGCAGTTTAGGGGTGTGCCAAGTTCGAATATCAGCTTTTGTCGATCTTTCCAAAAATGGCCTGCCCGGCCGCATTGAAAGTCACTTGCTCCACGATCACCTTTGACTGCCCGCCATTTCGATGCTTGCGCACGGTCCGGACCTGAGCCGCAAGCCTGCGCACCAGCCGGTTCAAGGCTGTGTCAGAACAGTCAGACTTCGGCATGTGAGAAACCGGAGCGCTCCAAATGCATCCGAAACGCTCGGGATCTCGGGCCTCACTTCCATCCGTCGATCTCCTCTGCCCGAGACGCATAACCCCTACAGGCTCGGTCTCCGGCATGCCGGCATCTGGAGCGTGCCGCCACCCGATGATGTGGGGACTGTCCTGAGCGTCACCGGTTCATAGAGGCATAGGAGGATTTGATGAACCCCGCTCAACGCCCAAACCTGCGGTCGGACAGCGCGTGGGCGCCGCATACGACTTGCCGGACGCGCGAGTGATCGACTGCATGGGCCGTGCGTCCCTCATTCGCAAAGGCGACAGTGACAACCGCCATGCGGCGCGTAGAACTGTTGACGTCCGGACCTTGCGGCCAAACCTATCATTCCTTCGCGCCGGCGGCATCTCATCTTTTATCCAACTGGCAACCGGCCACTATGGACGAATTGCGGTGCTAGCTCGCAAGGACATTGCGGAACAGCCAGGGGTCACTTTCGTCAATGTCCTCGGGAAACTGCTCCCATCGATCCTGCAGCGGCGTCCAGTCCGTGTAATGCGCTTCCACCGGCCCGAGATAGGCACGTTGCACCTCCAGGCACCGGAGATGGTCCATCTCGTCAGTCTCGACGATGCCCGCCTGCGGATTTTCGAGTGCCCAGACCATGCCAGCGAGGACAGCGGAAGTGACCTGAAGGCCGGTTGCGTTCTGATAGGGCGCGAGGTCGCGTGCCTGCTCGTTCGACAGGCGCGACCCGAACCAAAGTGCGTTTTTCGCGTGGCCGTAGAGCAGAACCCCCAACTCGTCGATTCCCTCGCAGATCTCGTCCTCGGTTAGAATATGGTGACGGTCCTGCTGGCGGCCTGAGCCGAACATCTCGTGCAGGCTGAGAACGGCGTCGTCGCAAGGGTGGTAGGCGTAGTGGCAGGTCGGGCGATACGCGGGATCGGCGCCTGCGCCGACGGTGTAATAGTCCGAGATCGAAATCGCTTCATTGTGGGTGACGAGAAACCCGAACTGCGGTCCGGGCGTCGGACACCAGGTGTGAACGCGGGTGATCGCGCCCGGGCGTTCGATCCAGATCGCCGCCTGGCAACCGGTCTCGTGCCGGTGCCCGTTCTCAGGGAACCACGTCTCATGAGTTCCCCATCCCAACTCGGCCGGCTGAAAGCCCTCGGAAATAAAGCCTTCAACAGACCAGGTGTTGACGAATTCGCCGCGCGGGCGCGGTACGCGGCGCGCCTGCGTATCCCGCTCGGCGATATGCACGCCTTTGACGCCGAGCGACTGCATGAGTCCGGCCCAGCCCTCGCGGGTCGTCGGCATCTCGTCTGCGCGGCCGAGATCGCCTGAAAGCGTAAGCAGCGCCTCCTTGACGAACCAGCTGACCATGCCCGGATTGGCGCCGCAGCAACTGACCGCCGTCGACCCGCCGGGCGCGCGTGCTTTCTCGTCGCGCACAGCCTGGCGCAGCGCATAATTGGTGCGGGCGGCGTTGTCGGTCGTGCCGAAGTAATATCCTGCCCACGGTTCGACAACCGTGTCGATGTAAAGTACGCCGAGCTCGCGCATGAACTTCATGATTTCGAGCGACGAGGTATCTACCGACAGGTTCACGCAGAACCCGCGGCCCTCGGCAAAGAGCTCTCCCAGTATCTCGCGGTAGTTCTCCGGCGTCAGTGAAAGCTGCAGGTGCCTGATATTGTGCTGTCGCAGGAAGCTGGCTTTCGAGCCGTCTGGCTCGATGACGGCGAGCTTGGATGCGTCGTAGTCGAAATGACGTTCGATCAAGGGCAGCGTGCCTTTGCCGATGGACCCGAACCCGATGATGACGATGGGGCCGTCGATCCGGCCGTAGGTGGCATGGTTCTGTTTCACGTGAGTCTCCGGATACTCGTCACCGCTGTGGTGAACGTT
>JASFFN010000407.1:0-3125 GCA_050124275.1 Roseobacter sp.
TCGGCGGGTTGTCGAAGGCTACCTGCAAGACGGCGTGCCTGTCGGGTCACGAACCCTGACGCGAGATTTCAGCGAGAAGGTCAGCGCCGCGACGATTCGCAACGTCATGCAGGATCTGGAGTATCTCGGCCTGTTGGACAGCCCGCATGTGAGCGCAGGCCGGGTACCGACGCAACTGGGCCTGCGGATGTTCGTGGACGGATTGCTGGAGATCGGCGATCCCGACGAAACCGATCGTGAACGCATCGATGCAACGATGACATCGAACGCCGATGATGTCAGCGGGATTCTCGACCGCGTCGGCTCGGCGCTTTCCGGGGTGACCCACGGTGCATCTCTCGTGATGACTCCGAAACGCGAAGCGCCGATCAAACATATCGAATTCGTGTCTCTGTCGCCCGACCGGGCTCTGGTCGTCCTGGTGTTCGCGGATGGCCATGTGGAGAACCGGCTTTTTGCACCGCCACCCGGCCAGACACCCAGTTCGATGCGGGAGGCCGCGAATTTTCTGAACGCCTTGATCGAAGGCAAGACGCTGAGCGAACTGCGCAGCGTGATAAAAAGCGAGATCGTAAAACGTAGGCAAGAAATCGATTCGCTTGCGCGGGAGCTGGTGCAAAGTGGTCTGGCGATCTGGGAAGGTGACGGCGATCAGATGGAGCGTCTGATCGTGCGGGGACGGTCGAATTTGCTCAGCGATGACGGTGAAGCCGAAGACCTTGAGCGTATCCGGCAGCTTTTTGACGATCTCGAGCGCAAGCGCGACATCGCAGAATTTCTGGAACTGGTGGAGGAAGGCGATGGCGTTCGCATTTTTATCGGGTCGGAAAACAAACTTTTTTCACTTTCGGGTTCCTCTCTGGTGGTTTCTCCATATATGAACGCAGACCGAAAGATCATTGGCGCCGTCGGTGTCATTGGTCCGACAAGATTGAATTATGGCCGGATCGTTCCGATCGTGAACTACACGGCGCAACTCGTCGGCAAACTCGTATCCGACCGGAGTTAGAGGGTTAAAATGGCAGAAGCTAAGAACGAAGAATTTCTGGATGATGTCGAAGCGGCGGAAGCGGAAGCTTATGCCGATGAAATGGAAGAGATCGATAACGAAGCGCTGGAAATCGAACAGCTCCGCGCCGAAAGGGACGAGTTGAAAGACCGCTTCATGCGCGCGCTGGCAGATGCGGAGAATGCGCGTAAAAGATCCGAACGCGACCGCCGCGAAGCCGAGAATTACGGCGGGTCAAAGCTGTCCCGGGACATGCTGCCCGTCTACGACAACATGAAACGCGCGCTGGAGACCGTGACGGCCGAGCAGAAAGAAGCAAACGCCGCCCTTATCGAAGGCATCGAGCTGACGATGCGCGAATTGCTGACCGTGTTCAAGAAACACGGAATCGAGATCATCGCACCACAAGTTGGCGACAAATTCGACCCGCAACTGCATCAGGCCATGTTCGAGGCACCCGTGCCCGGCACCAACGCGGGCGACATCATTCAGGTCGCGGCCGAAGGCTTCATGTTGCACGACAGGCTGCTGCGTCCGGCGCAGGTCGGCGTGTCATCGACGCCCGCCAGTTGAACAGCCACGGAAATCAGTTGAACGAAGCGGTCAGTTGGCGGCCGCTTCTTTGAGGATGTAAAGCAGGTCCAGCGCTTCCTTTGGCGTCAGTTCATCTGGATGCACCTCGGCAAGGTGTTCCTCGACAGCCGATCTTTTCAGAGCGGTCGGGGCGGGGGCCGGTACGGCGGCAAAGAGAGGCAGATCGTCGATCAGTGATTTCTGTGCCGCACCTCCTTCGCGTTCGCCTTTTTCGAGGGCATCGAGAACCACGCGCGCCCGCGCGATCACCGAGGGGGGAAGCCCGGCAAGCTGCGCCACCTGTACGCCGTAAGAGCGGTCGGCGGCGCCTTTATGAACTTCATGCAGAAAGATGACGTCGCCTTGCCATTCCTTGACGGCGACGGTGGCATTCTCGACGCCGCGGAGTTTCCCGGCGAGCGCAGTCATTTCATGGTAGTGCGTTGCGAAGAGGGCACGGCATTTGTTGACATCGTGCAGATGTTCAAGCGTTGCCCAAGCGATGGAAAGCCCGTCGTAGGTCGCCGTTCCGCGACCGATTTCATCGAGAATGACCAGCGCCCGATCATCCGCCTGATTGAGGATCGCGGCGGTTTCAACCATTTCGACCATGAACGTCGATCGGCCGCGGGCCAGATCGTCGGATGCGCCGACGCGACTGAAGAGTTGACTGACGAGGCCGATATGTGCTGCCGACGCAGGCACATAGCACCCGGTCTGGGCCAGCAAAGCGATGATCGCGTTTTGCCTGAGGTAGGTTGATTTGCCGGCCATGTTCGGACCGGTGAGCAAATGTATCTGTGCGCTGCCGTCCTCTGCGCTCAGATCACAGTCATTGGCGATAAACGGCTCGCCCGAGGTCTTGAGCGCGTGTTCGACGACCGGATGCCGCCCGCTGTCAATTCTGAACGCGCGGCTGTTGTCGACGACGGGCCGTGTCCAGTTTTCACGCGTCGCGAGTTCGGCGAAACCGAAGCAAAGATCTATTTCCGCCAGCGACATCGCGGCCTCGGTGATGCCTGGTGCGGCCGTCAGAATGGCAGAGCGCAACTCCTCAAAAAGACGTTTTTCGATTTCAAGGGCCCGTGCGCCCGCATTGATGATTTTCGTTTCCAGCTCCGAGAGCGCGACCGTGGTGAAACGCACCTGATTGGCCGTTGTCTGACGGTGGATGAAGGTCTCCGACAACGGCGGTGACATCATTTTTTCGGCATGGGTCGCCGTCGTTTCGACAAAATACCCCAGGACATTGTTGTGCTTGATCTTGAGAGAGGAAACGCCTGTAACAGAGACGAATTCCTGCTGCATCCGGGCAATCACGCTGCGTCCTTCATCTCGCAGTTGTCGTGCTTCGTCGAGGTCGCTGTCGTACTCGGGGGCGATGAAGCCGCCGTCCCGGGCGAGAAGCGGTGGGTCTGCAACGAGGGCCGCGTCGAGCAGATCGATCAACGCGTCATGGCCCGTCAAGGATGTCGTGGCGGCGGCAAGAAGGTCCGGCAGGTCCTTTCGCGCCAATCGGTCGTGAACAAGGGCGGCCTCGATC
>JASFFN010000408.1:0-3124 GCA_050124275.1 Roseobacter sp.
TGAAGCAGCGCAACAAGGCCATCGAAGAACGTTTCCCTGACCTCAAGCGTACCGATAGCCCGTCCGAAACCGTCGGCGCAGCGCCGTCGGAGGGGTTTTCAAAGGTGACGCATGAGGTGGCGATGCTATCGCTTGCCAACGCCTTTGATCGTCAGGAAATCAATGATTTCGACCAGAGAATTCGCAAGTATCTGGGACTATCAAGCGAAGCACCGCTCGCTTATACCGCCGAGCCAAAGATCGACGGGCTGTCCTTGTCGCTGCGATATGAAAAAGGCGACCTGGTACAGGCTGCGACCCGCGGTGATGGTCGCGTCGGAGAGAACGTCACGGCGAACGCCAGAACGATAGAGGATATCCCCAAATCGTTGCGCAACGCGCCCGACGTGCTCGAAGTGCGTGGTGAAGTCTACATGTCACACAGCGATTTCGAGGCATTGAACAGGAAACAGGGCGAAGCGGGCGGCAAAACTTTTGCAAACCCCAGAAACGCGGCGGCGGGATCGCTGCGCCAGCTTGATCCGGGGATAACCCGCGCGCGGCCTTTGCGTTTCTTCGCCTATGCCTGGGGCGCCCTGTCTGAACCGCTCGCAGACACACAGATGAATTCTCTGAAGCGGCTGGGGGAAATGGGGTTTTCGACCAACCCGCTTACCTGTTTGTGCGATGGACCTGCGTCTATGCTGTCGCATTACGCGGCGATCGAAGCACAACGCGCCACGCTCGGCTATGACATCGATGGCGTTGTCTACAAGGTTGACGATCTGAACCTGCAAAAGCGTCTCGGCTACCGCTCCACGACACCGCGGTGGGCGATTGCGCACAAGTTTCCGGCGGAACTGGCCTGGACACGCATCCTCGGAATAGACATTCAGGTTGGCCGAACGGGAGCGTTGTCGCCGGTGGCGCGACTGCAGCCTGTCACGGTCGGCGGCGTCGTCGTCTCGAACGCGACGTTGCACAACGAAGACTACATCCGCGGCGTCGACAACAAGGGGCAGGAAATTCGCGGCGGAAAGGACATCCGCGTTGGAGACTGGGTGCAGGTGTACCGCGCCGGCGATGTCATCCCGAAAGTCGCCGATGTGGATTTGACGAAACGTCCTGCCGACGCCGCGCCATATGTTTTTCCGACCCGCTGCCCGGAATGCGACAATGCGGCCATTCGCGAGGATGGTGATGCGGTGCGCAGATGTACCGGCGGTCTCGTCTGCCCGGCACAGGCGGTGGAAAAGCTGAAGCATTTCGTCTCCCGCGCGGCCTTCGACATCGAAGGATTGGGCGCGAAACAGATAGAGCAGTTTTACGCGGACGGATGGATTTCGGAACCCGCCGACATCTTTTCCCTGCGCGCGCGCTATTCTTCCGGCCTGCAGCAGTTGAAGAACCGCGAAGGCTGGGGGGAAAAATCTGCCAACAATCTTTTTGAAGCAATTGACGATAAACGTCGCATTTCTTTGGCAAGACTTATTTTTTCCCTTGGGATCCGCCACGTCGGAGAAGCGGCCTCGAGACTTTTGGCGCAACATTACGGAACGTTTGAAGACCTCGAAAAGGCGCTTGACGATGCAAAGACATTCTCAGGGCCTGCATGGGAGGAGTTGCTGAGCATAGACGGCGTCGGAGTGACGCTGGCAACTTCTCTGGTCACGACAATGACGCAACCCGCCGAGCGTGCCTCCATCGAACGGTTGGTCGCGGAGTTGGACATTGAGCCCGCCGCGCGGCCGGATGTCTCAGGCAGTCCGGTTGCCGGCAAAACGATCGTCTTCACCGGCACACTTGAAAAGATGACCCGCGCCGAAGCCAAGGCGCGCGCGGAGGCACTGGGCGCGAAGGTCTCGGGCTCGGTGTCCGGCAAGACCGATTTGCTCGTAGCGGGGCCGGGTGCCGGCTCGAAGGCTGCAAAGGCGGCCGAACTGGGCGTTGAAACGCTCGACGAAGAGGGCTGGCTGGAACTCATCGAGGGGGCATGAGCGGCCGTCCTGAAGAACTCTTCGGATTGTTTGCCGGTCTGGAGACATTGCACGGTGTCGGGCCAAAAACGGCCCGGTCTCTGGCTGGTCTCGAGGTCACGGCGCCCCGTGATCTTTTGTATACCTTGCCGCATGCGGTGATTGACAGACAGCCACGGGACACCATCGAAGGCTTGTCGCTCCCGGCGGTGGTAACAGTGGCCGTCACGATTGGAGCGCACCGAAAGCCACGCAACAAGGGAGCTGCATACCGCGTGACCGTTCAGGATGCCGGGGCGGCGTTCCAGTTGGTTTTCTTCCACGCGCGGGGCGATTATTGGTCGAAAGCCCTGCCGGAGGGGGCGCGGCGGATCGTATCGGGAAAAATGGAGTTGTTCGACGGCATGCCGCAGATGGTGCATCCGGACTATATCGTGAGCCCCGGCGAGGCCGAAACGATCCCGCGATTCGAGCCGGTGTATCCGCTGACCGCCGGCGTGACGCAAAAACAGATGTTCAATGCCACCCGCGGTGCTCTTTCTCTGATCCCCGAGCTGCCCGAATGGATCGATCCGGCGCAGCTGACGAAAGCGCGGTGGCCTGACCTGCGTCAGGCTCTGGAAGCGGCGCATGCTCCAAGAAACGCGGCCGATGTCGCGCCGGTTGCGCCCGCGCGCGAGCGGCTGGCTTATGACGAACTTTTTGCGCATCAGCTTACGCTGGCGCTCGCACGCGCGCGGCACAGACGCATGGCCGGTCGCGTCAGCCGGGGGGACGGACACTTGCAGGCGCGGGTCCTGCAATCTTTGCCCTACAAGGCGACCGGCGCCCAGCAAAGGGCGATCGCGGAAATCAATGAGGACCTCGGCTCCCGCTACCGGATGAACCGCCTGCTGCAGGGAGATGTCGGCGCGGGCAAGACACTGGTGGCATTCATGGCGCTGTTGCGTGCCGTCGAAGCGGGCGGACAGGGGGTGATGATGGCGCCCACCGAAATCCTCGCGCGGCAACATGCCGAAGGGCTTGGCCCGCTCGCCGAAAAGGCTGGTGTCGTGCTCGGGATACTGACCGGACGCGACAAGGGAAAAGAACGCAAGGCCAAGCTTGCGGCGCTCGCACGGGGCGACATACATGTCCTTCTGGGCACGCACGCCGTTTTCCAGAAAGAT
>JASFFN010000409.1:0-3103 GCA_050124275.1 Roseobacter sp.
ACGTTCCCGCCCTTTGGGTGTAAGAGCCGGTTCTGCCCCGCTGCTCTCTTATTCCGCATGTCTTATCAGATAGATCGCGTTCTGAGCGGCAGCAGACACACTGCTCGAAATCATCACAACCGAAAAGATCAGCACGAAACGCATGAAGTGGGCTCTCCCGAACCGATGCTTTCAGTTTATCCTCTTCACTTTTCGGGAACAGATCAAGGGCAGGCAATATCTCTTGGGGACATGGCATGTTGAACGCATGCGCGTATTCGGCGAACGGACCGGCCTTTGATGTTGCATCAGAAAAGCAATTCGCAAGACAATCTGCGCGCTTTGACCGCTGCAAAAGAAAACGCCCGGCGCACAGAGCCCGGGCGTTCAAATTTGATAAGCCGACGACGTCAGTCGATCATCGGCAGAAGCTTGTCGAGGCTGGCCTTCGCATCTCCGTAGAACATGCGCGTGTTGTCCTTGAAGAACAGCGGGTTCTCGATGCCGGAATAGCCGGTGCCCTGCCCGCGTTTGGAGACGAACACCTGCTTGGCTTTCCAGCACTCCAGCACCGGCATACCGGCGATGGGCGAATTGGGATCGTCCTGCGCGGCCGGGTTCACGATGTCGTTGGAACCGATCACGATGGCGACATCGGTATCCGGGAAGTCCTCGTTGATCTCGTCCATTTCCAGCACGATGTCGTAAGGCACCTTGGCCTCGGCCAGCAGCACGTTCATGTGCCCGGGCAGACGCCCGGCCACCGGGTGGATGGCAAAGCGGACGTTTTTGCCCTTGGCGCGCAACTTCTTGACCAGCTCGGCAACGCCGTTCTGCGCCTGCGCAACGGCCATGCCGTAGCCAGGAATGATGATGACGCTGTCGGCTTCATTGAGCGCCTGTGCGACGCCATCCGCCTCGATGGCCACCTGTTCGCCCTCGACCGCCATCTGCTCACCCGCCGGGCCGCCAAAACCGCCGAGGATCACGCTGATGAACGAGCGGTTCATTGCCTTGCACATGATGTAGGAGAGGATCGCACCCGAGGAACCGACAAGCGCGCCCACGACGATCAGCAGATCGTTTCCGAGGCTGAAGCCGATTGCCGCCGCCGCCCAGCCGGAATAGCTGTTCAGCATCGAGACGACCACCGGCATGTCGGCACCGCCGATGCCCATGATGAGGTGGTAGCCGATAAAGAGCGCCAGAAGCGTCAGCAGCACGAGCGTCCAGCTGCCCGAACCACCGAGATACATGATGGCGAACAGCAGCGACAGCGCCGCGGCCCCCGCGTTCAGCAAATGCCCGCCCGGCAGTTTCTTTGCGGCGGTATCGACCTTGCCCGCAAGCTTGCCGTACGCAATCACCGATCCCGTGAAGGTGACCGCGCCGATCCAGATACCGAGCACCAGTTCCACCTTGAGAATGTTGATCTCGACCTGAGACTTCTTCGCGATCAGCTGACCGAAGGACGACAAGCCCTCGTAGATCTCCTTGGGCAGGCCGATGGCGGTAAAGCCGTCTGCTTCGGTGGCGCCGAGCACAAGCTCGTTTGCCGCGAAAACATCCTGCAAATGGTTGATCATCAGATCGGCATTGAAGCCGACGAAGACCGCCGCAAGACCAACCAGCGAGTGCATGATCGCCACCAGCTCGGGCATCTGGGTCATCTGCACGCGTGTTGCCAGCTGGTACCCCACAGCGGCACCAAGGGCGATCAGCACGAGCGATACGACACCAAGCCCCGATCCCGGTCCGATCAGCGTTGCCAGCACCGCGATCGCCATGCCGACGATACCGTACCATACCGCGCGTTTCGCGCTTTCCTGACCGCTCAGCCCTCCGAGGCTGAGGATGAAGAGAACAGCCGCGACCGCGTAGGCCGCAATCGTAAATCCGTATTCCATTTGTCCTGTCCCCTTAAGATTTCTGGAACATGGCGAGCATGCGCCGTGTCACGAGGAAGCCGCCGAATATGTTGATCGCCGCCATGAAAACCGCGAGCGCGGCAAGCAGCGTGATGAGCAGCGAACTCGCGCTCGAGCCGATCTGTATCAGCGCCCCGAGAATGATGATCGACGAAATCGCGTTCGTCACCGCCATCAGCGGGGTGTGCAGCGAATGCGCCACGTTCCAGATCACCTGGAAGCCGATGAAGACCGACAGAACAAAGACGATGAAGTGCTGCATGAAGGTTGCGGGGGCCACCAGACCAACGGCCAGAACCAGACCGCCGCCAATCGCCAGCAGTCCGACCTGGTTTCGCGTTTGTTGTTTGAAAGCAGCAAGTTCCGCAGCTTTCTTCTCTTCCGGCGTAAGCTCCTTCGGCGCTTTTTTCTTGGGCGCCGCCGCGATGGCCGCCACCTTGGGCGGCGGTGGCGGGAACGTGACCTCTTTGTCGTGCGCGATGGTCGCGCCACGGATCACGTCGTCTTCCATGTTGTGGTTGATGACGCCGTCTTTTTCCGGCGTCAGGTCGGTCATCAGGTGGCGGATATTGGTCGCGTACAGACTGGACGCCTGTGTGGCCATACGGCTCGGGAAGTCGGTATAGCCGATGATGGTCACGCCATTGTCCGTGACGATTTTCTCGTCCTTCACCGTAAGCTTACAGTTTCCGCCTTTTTCCGCGGCCAGATCGACGATGACAGAGCCCGGCTTCATGGACGCGACCATGTCTTCCGTCCAGAGCTCCGGCGCTTCACGGTTCGGGATCAGCGCCGTGGTGATGACGATGTCGACATCCGGGGCAAGCTCGCGGAACTTGGCAAGCTGCGCTTCGCGGAACTCCGGTGACGAGACCGAGGCGTAGCCGCCCGTGCTCGATCCGTCTTGCTGTTCTTCTTCGAAGTCGAGATAAACGAATTCCGCCCCCATGGATTCGACCTGCTCCGCCACTTCGGGACGCACATCGAAGGCGTAGGTGATGGCACCAAGCGAGGTGGAAGTGCCGATCGCTGCCAGCCCGGCAACACCCGCGCCGATAACGAGCACCTTTGCAGGAGGCACCTTGCCCGCCGCGGTGATCTGGCCGGTAAAGAAACGGCCGAAATTGTTGCCCGCTTCGATAACGGCACGGTAACCGGCGATATTCGCCATCGACGACAGGGCATCCATCTTCTGC
>JASFFN010000410.1:0-3099 GCA_050124275.1 Roseobacter sp.
TAATCGAGCGCTCGCGGCGACGGCCGCGGAAGAGCACTCCTGACCTGCGCCTAGAGTTGCTCGACCGTTACATCGCCATCGGTGTAAAACGCAAGGTGATCCTTGATGCGGGCCACGTCGTCTTTCGGGGTCTCGTAAGACCAGGCGACGTTCTCCAGCGTGGTGCTCTTAGTCACCACAGAGAAGTAACTTGCATCTCCTTTGTGCGGGCAGTGGGTGGATTTATCGGTCGCATCGAGAAAAGCCATCGCAATGTCCTCGCGCGGGAAATAGATCACCGGTGGATAGCCGCCCTCCACAAGCTCCAGCGCATTACTGCTTTCACCGATGACAGCCCCACCGGCACGGACCGACCAATTCCCGTCTGCTTTTCGGATCGTTATATGCTGTGTCATGGTCGTTCTCCTGTTTTGCCGGCACTCTATTTTCAGGATTTCGGTTTGTAAACGCACAGAAAAGGATGGCGGATCAAAGCGGCGCGGTCGCGGCCATCAGCCAGTTCTGCGCGGATGATGACAGGCGGGGGCCGATCTTTTCCGCGACCTCGGCGTGATAGGCATCAAGCCAGTCCAGTTCGTCGGCGGACAGCATCTGCTTTATCACGAGCCGCCGGTCGATCGGGGCAAAGGTGAGCGTGCGCCATTCCAGCATCTTGCGTTCTTCATCGCCGCCGGCGAGGGCAGGGGCCTCAACGACCACGATCAGGTTTTCAATGCGAATGCCGAATGCGCCTTCGCGGTAATATCCGGGTTCGTTCGAGAGGATCATGCCCGGTTTCAACGGGACCGAACTGATCCGGCTCAGCCGCTGAGGGCCTTCGTGCACGCTCAGATAGGCGCCCACGCCATGACCGAGCCCGTGGTTGAAATCCTGTCCGGCGCGCCACAAGGGCACCCTGCCGATTGCTTCGAGCTCTCGGCCCGCCAGCCCGACCGGCCAGCGCAGGCGGCTCATCGCAATCATGCCTTGCAAAACCCGCGTAAAGGCCTCCGCCGCCTCCCTGGGCGGCGTGCCGATTGCGATGGTGCGCGTGATGTCCGTTGTCCCGTCGAGATATTGGCCACCGCTGTCCAGTACCAGCAACTGGCCGTCTTCGAGGCGGCTGTTCGTTTCCCCGGTGACGCGGTAGTGCATGATGGCGCCGTTCGGGCCGGTTCCGGCGATGGTATCAAAGCTGATATCCTGTAGCGCGTTGTCCGCGCGCCGAAAGTCTTCCAGTTTTTTTACGACATCGATTTCGGTCAGTGTGCCGGGGGATTGCGCGTCGAGCCAGGCCAGAAGTTCGACCACGGCGGCTCCATCGCGCAGATGGGCTGCGGCGGATCCGGCGATTTCGGCCTCATTCTTGCAGGCTTTCGGCAGGGCACAGGGGTCATCCCCCCAGACCGACCGCCCCTCGAGCGCGGCGGCGAGCCGCACGGGAACAGTGTTTTTTTCTATCCTGACAGGTCCCTGCAGCCCTTCCAGAAATGAAATCAGCGTCTGGGGATCCCTGACGGTGACCCCAGCGCCCAGATGATCCATCACGTCGCCGAGTTTCGGTTCTGCCATGAAAAGCTCGACATGCCCGTCACAGCGCAGAACGCAAAAGCCGTGCGCCACCGGGTTGCGCGGAATATCGCTCCCACGGATGTTCAACAGCCAGCACACCGAATCCGGCAAGGTGATCAACGCGGCCGAGTGCCCGGCTTTTTCCAGATCCTTGCCAAGACGCCTGCATTTGTCGCCATGGCTTTCGCCGGCAAACTCGACCGGGTGGACTTTGACGGAAGCCATCGGCGGATCGGGCTGATCGTCCCAGATGCGGTCGACCAGATTGGCACAGGCTTTCAGCCTGAGACCCGTTTCACCGATTGATTTTTCCAGGTCTTCGATCTCACCCGCCGTATGCAGCCATGGATCGAAGCCGACCGTGCCACCTCCGGGCAGAGCGTCCTTGAGCCAGTCCCCCAGTTTTGTTTCGGGCCAGGGGACAGGGCTGAAGTCGGGGGCGACCTGTGATTTCACCTGTGTTCTGTAGCGACCGTCTATGAACACGCCGGCCACGTCCCTGAGCACCGCGCAGAAACCCGCAGAACCTGTGAACCCGGTCAACCATGCCAGTCTTTCGTCGCGTGGGGCGACATATTCGCCCTGGTGGGCATCCGCGCGCGGCACCAGAAAGCCGTCCAGACCGTCGTCCGCCATCGCGTTTCGCAGGGCAGCCAGCCGCGGCGGACCCTGTTCCGGCCGCGCCGTTACGTCGAAAGACTGGAACATGTCATTCTCCGGTATCTTGAGGGGAAACGACCGTGGCGAAGGCGGAATTCCCTAAACTGCACGCTTGATCCCCATGACCCGCGCCCTTGCGCGCGGATCATTGTCGAAAAGGGCCGCCAATTGCTCCGTCATCGCTCCGGCGAGCTGGTCCACATCGGTGATCGTGACCGCACGGTCGTAGTAGCGGGTCACATCGTGGCCGATGCCGATCGCCAGCAGTTCAACCGCCTTGCGTTTTTCGACCATGGCGATCACATCGCGCAGGTGTTTTTCGAGATAGTTGGCGGGGTTGACCGAAAGCGTGCTGTCATCCACCGGCGCGCCGTCCGATATCACCATCAGGATCTTACGCGCCTCGCCGCGGATCAGCATGCGCCGGTGGGCCCACTCCAGGGCTTCCCCGTCAATGTTCTCCTTCAGCAACCCTTCCTTCATCATCAGACCGAGGTTGTCGCGCGTCCGCCGCCACGGCGCGTCGGCGGATTTATAGATGATGTGCCGCAAGTCGTTCAGGCGGCCGGGCTGCTGCGGGCGGCCGTCATTCAGCCAGGTTTCGCGGGCCTGCCCGCCTTTCCACGCCCGCGTGGTAAAGCCGAGGATTTCCACCTTGACGTTGCACCGCTCCAACGTGCGGGCCAGAACGTCCGCGCAGATCGCCGCGATCGATATCGGGCGCCCGCGCATCGAGCCGGAATTGTCGAGCAGCAGCGTGACAACGGTGTCCCGAAACTCGGTATCCTTTTCGACCTTGAAGCTGAGCGGCGTCGTCGGGTTTGCCACCACGCGTGCGAGACGGCCGGCATCGAGGATACCTTCCTCGCGGTCAAACTCCCATGACCG
>JASFFN010000411.1:0-3092 GCA_050124275.1 Roseobacter sp.
CGATACTCTTGTGCAAACCTATGCGGACGAACCCTTCATCGAGGTGCTGCCAATCGGCGAGACACCCAGTACGCGGCACGTCCGGGGATCGAATTACTGCCACATCGGTGTCGTGCGCGATAGGATAGACAGTCGCGCGATCGTTGTCGCCGTCCTCGACAACCTGACCAAAGGCTCCAGTGGCCAGGCGTTGCAAAACGCCAACCTGATGTTAGATATTGAGGAAACCGAGGGCCTTCTGATGGCGCCGCTGTTTCCGTGAGGGTCTATGAAAAACCTGAAAAAGCAAAGACGCATTCAAGTGGTTGCTTTGGCGACGGTGGCCCTCGTGTTGTCGACGGTGCTGATCGGCTATGCCATGCGCGACGGGATCAACTTTTTCCGGGCGCCCACGCAGGTCCTCACAGATCCCCCATCCCCGACCGAGGTGTTCCGGATTGGCGGGCTTGTGGCGGAAGGCTCGATCGTTCGAGGGCAGGGTGAGACGATACGATTCGACGTGACGGACGGAAACGGTGTCGTTCCGGTCGCGTACACGGGCGTCCTTCCGGACCTTTTCGAAGAGAATCAGGGCATGGTCGGTACCGGAAGGTACGTGAACGGCGTCTTCGAAGCGACTGAAATACTGGCCAAACACGACGAAACCTATATGCCGAAGGAAGTCGTCGATGCCCTGAAAGAGCAGGGCGTCTACAAGGAGCCCGAGAGCTGACCGCACGCTGCGGTTAATCGCCCTTAACCATGGAGTGACCATTTTTGCGCGACAGAGGCAGCGCAAAGAGGTCACTATGCAATCGGTTCGGCAGATCGCCCGGGAAATCGTAGCGCGGGAAGGCGGGTTCGTGAACGACCCGGATGACCCCGGAGGCGCTACGAATTACGGCGTGACGATCCACACCATGCGCCGTCTCGGTCTCGACCTGGACGGCGACGGAGACGTGACCGAAGCCGATGTCCGCGCACTGACGCGCGACCAGGCTGTTGAAATATTTGAAAAACACTACTTCGAAAAACCGCTTATCGCCATGCTGCCGGACGTGCTGCACGCAACGGTCTTCGACATGTACGTCAATGCCGGATCGAACGCGATCAAGATACTGCAACGTCTGCTTTGCGACATGGGGCATGACATCGCCGTCGATGGCGTTCTGGGGCCAAAATCGATCGGGGCGGCGCAAACCGCCTATATGAGCGCACCGGACCATCTTGCGGATGCCTACGGGATCGCGCGCCGCAATTACTACTTCCGGATTGCCGACCGCCGGAAGGCCAGCCGCAAGTACGCGCGCACGCGCGCAGGCGGCAAAGGCGGATGGATCCTGCGGGCTGAAGAATTCATTTCCAAAAGATACCACCTGACGGATCGTCAATTCGAAGAGAGGGTAGCGGAATGGGTTTGATCGCCGGATTGTTCAATTTGATTTTCGGGAATAACCGCAACGTGCTGAAGGAGACCGCTGAAGTCTTTCGGCCCAATGCGGAGCAGGACGCGGCGCGTGGCCAGGAACTGCGCACAGAGGTATTGCGGCAATTCGGGCGCGAGTTCGAAACCCCGAAGCAGACGCCGTTCAACAGGTTCATGGACGCCATGAACAGGGTGCCCCGGCCGGCGCTGGCACTCGGCACCCTTGGTCTGTTCATCGCCGCCATGATCGACCCGATCTGGTTTGCCCAGCGGATGCAGGGCGTCGCGCTGGTGCCGGAACCGCTTTGGTGGCTTCTCGGCGTGATCGTGTCCTTCTATTTCGGCGCGCGGCATCAGGTCAAAAATCAACAGTTCCAGCAATCCATCGCACAGACCATGGCCCTCGCGCCAAAAGTCACGGAGAATATCCGCAAGCTGCGGGAATTGAACGCGACAACGCCGGGCGTTGCGAAGACCGGCAGCGATGCGCGCTTGCGCATCATGTCACTGCAAACCGAGCCCAATCAGGCCTTGCAGGACTGGCAGCGTCTGGTGCACGACCCCGCGACAAAGTGATCGCCTGACGCGACCGATTGTCATTGGCCGAGGCGCGCGGGCGCATTATAGTCGGCTCATGATTACAGAACTTGGTCACTTCGCCCTAATCCTCGCCTTCCTCGTCGCCATTGTTCAGGCCGTCATGCCGCTTGTCGGGGCGCAAAAACGCTGGCCGTCATGGATGGCGGTGGCGGAACCTGCGGCAACGGCGCAATTCGTTCTGACAGCTTTTGCCTTTGGAACGCTGATGTGGGCGTTCATCGTGTCCGATTTCAGTCTCAGGCTCGTCACCCTGAACAGTCATTCGGCCAAGCCGATGCTCTACAAGATCAGCGGGACGTGGGGAAATCACGAAGGCTCGATGCTGCTGTGGGTTCTGATCGTCTCGCTGTTCGGTGCCATGGCAGCCTGGTTTGGCGGCAACCTGCCGCCGACGCTGCGGGCGCGTGTTCTTGCGGTTCAGGGCGCGATTGGCGTCGCCTTTTTCGCCTTCATTCTGTTCACCTCCAACCCCTTCGTGCGTCTTGCCGTACCGCCCTTTGACGGGCAGGACCTCAACCCGCTGCTGCAGGACCCGGGCCTCGCCTTCCATCCGCCGTTTCTCTACCTCGGCTATGTGGGTCTCAGCATGGCGTTCAGCTTTGCGGTGGCGGCCCTGATCGAGGGGCGCGTGGATGCCGCCTGGGGGCGTTGGGTGCGGCCCTGGACGCTGGCGGCCTGGGTCTTTCTGACCATCGGCATCGCACTTGGGTCCTGGTGGGCCTATTACGAACTGGGCTGGGGCGGCTTCTGGTTCTGGGACCCGGTGGAAAACGCCTCGTTCATGCCGTGGCTTCTGGCCGCAGCGCTCTTGCATTCCGCGATTGTCGTCGAGAAGCGTGAAAGCCTCAAGAGCTGGACCATCCTGCTGGCGATTCTTGCCTTCGGTTTCTCCCTGATCGGTACATTCATCGTGCGATCGGGGCTTTTGACATCGGTCCACGCCTTTGCCAACGATCCGGAGCGCGGCGTTTTCATCCTGATGATCATGGGCTTTTTCATGGGCGGCGCCCTGACGCTTTTCGCGCTTCGGGCAAGCGCCATGGAAGCGCGCGGTGTGTTCGGGCTCGTCAGCCGCGAAAGCGCGCTG
>JASFFN010000412.1:0-3092 GCA_050124275.1 Roseobacter sp.
TGGCATTCTCGAAACCGGCGTCCCGCACCATCTGCAGAAAGGTTTCCTGATCGGGGAACCTGCGGATCGATTCAACAAGGTACTGGTAGCTGTCACGATCATTGGCGATCAACTGCCCCATGCGCGGGATCACGTTGAAACTGTAAAGGTCATAGGCCTTCTGCAGCGCGGGGTTGGGCAACTGGCTGAATTCCAGCACCATCAGCCGCCCGCCGGGTTTCAGCACGCGGTAAGCCTCGTTCAGCGCATCCTGCGGCCGGGTCACGTTGCGGATGCCGAAAGAGATCGTGTAGACGTCGAAGGTATTGTCGGCGAAGGGCAGCGCCATCGCGTCGCCCGTCACCCAGTCGAGCTGGTCGGCCATGGCCTCGGCCTCGGCCCGCTTGCGCCCTTCGACCAGCATCGATTCGGTCAGGTCCAGCACCGTGGCGTGGCCGTGGCCCGCGCGTTTGAGAAAACGGAACGCAATATCCCCCGTACCCCCAGCCACGTCGAGCAGCTTCTGCCCCGGACGCGGCGCGAGCCAGTCCATCATCGCGTCCTTCCAGAGCCGGTGAATGCCCATCGACATTACGTCATTCATCACGTCGTACTTGTTGGCGACCGAGGTGAAAACACCCTGCACCCGGCCCGCCTTTTCGGTCTCCGGCACAGTCTCGAAGCCGAAATGTGTGGTTTTGTTGTCCTGGTCGGTCATCGGCTCTTGCGGTCCATGTCTGTCGCGCTTTGTTATAGAGCGTGGGGACACGGGCACAATGCGTCCCTTTCGTCACAGGGGATTGGATGGCAGAGGAAAGAGATCAGGAATGGGTGGAGGCATCACCGCCGGTGGACCAGATATTCCTTTTCTGTGCCGCTATTGGAGGAACGTTTGGGTTATTGCTGTTACTTGCGCCTATCTATCGCGATGAGCCCGAGGGTCTCGCACACTACCTAGTCAGTACGTTGGGCTTATGCATTTTACTTGGTCTGATACCGATCTACCGCCGCGAAAGGCATGGTATTTTGCGTTGGAACGACAAGGAAGTGCAGCAGTTGTACCAATCGCATTTCCGTCACTCATCGTTGGCTTATGAATGTAAGAACCTGACCACTGTAAAAGAGCCTGGCCCGTTCGGAAAATGGACGACACTGAAATTTGGTTATGGAAAGTCTCTTTCGTTTCGCGCGACAATCGATATTCCGCTTTCAGATTACTACAAGGTTCTGAATATCGCGAAACGGAAGCTGAAAGAAAATGCCCGAACTCCCTGAAGTCGAGACGGTGCGGCGTGGTCTGACCCCCGCGATGGAAGGCGTCGTGATCGACCGGGCCGATGTGAACCGGCCCGATCTGCGCTGGCCGTTTCCGCCGGACATGGCCGCGCGCCTGACCGGCAGGCGGGTGGAACGGCTGCGGCGGCGGTCGAAGTATATCCTCGCCGATCTCGACAGCGGAGAGACGCTGCTTATCCATCTGGGCATGTCGGGGCGCATGCTGGTCTCGGGCGACCCGCTCGGACAGTTCGTGCACGACCACCCGGCCGCTCAAAAGCATGACCACGTGGTGCTGCACATGGCGAATGGCGCGCGCATCACCTTCAACGACCCGCGCCGGTTTGGCGCGATGGACCTGATGCAAACGGCGAGCGGCGAGAGCCACAAGCTGCTCAGCATGCTGGGGCCGGAACCTCTGGGCAACGCCTTCAACGAGGCGCACCTGATTCAGGCCTTCAAAGGCAGGATGTCCCCGGTGAAATCCGTGCTTCTGGACCAGCGGATCGTTTCGGGATTGGGCAATATATACGTCTGTGAGGCTCTTTTTCGCGCAAAAATTCATCCGAAACGCAAGGCCGGCAAAATTGGAAAAGAGCGCGTAAGGGATCTGGTGCCGATCATACGCAACGTCTTGTCCGAAGCTATTGAGGCGGGGGGTTCTTCGCTGCGGGATTTCCGCCAAGCCGATGGAGAGCTTGGATATTTTCAGCACAGCTTTGATGTCTACGGGCGCGAGGGCGAACCCTGCCGCACGGAAAACTGCCCTAACGTCATCCGACGAATCGTCCAGTCCGGACGCTCATCTTTCTATTGCGCGCAATGCCAAAGATAGCTTGAACCACCGCTCGGGAGTGGTATTGACTGCCGTCTCAGGACAACAACAAAGAGCTGACTTCATGGCCTATGAGACGATCATCGTCGATGTGGAGGATCACGTCGCACAGATCACCCTGAACCGCCCCGACGCGCTGAATGCACTCAACGAAGAGTTGATGGGCGAACTTGCGCAAGCGCTGACGGAAGCCCAGGGAAACGAAAAGGTGCGCTGCATCATCATCACCGGCTCTGAAAAGGCCTTTGCCGCCGGCGCCGACATCACGATGATGAAGGACAAAAGCTTTGTCGACGTTTTTGCCGGAGACCTTTTTACCGCCGAGACAGAAGAGATCATGCGAGTGCGCAAGCCCATCATCGCGGCGGTCTCAGGATATGCATTGGGCGGCGGTTGCGAACTGGCGATGATGTGCGATTTCATCATCTGTTCCGACACGGCAAAATTCGGCCAGCCCGAGATCAATCTCGGTGTTGTTGCAGGCCTTGGTGGGACCCAGCGGCTGACACGCATCGTCGGCAAGTCAAAGGCCATGGACATGAACCTCACGGGCCGTTTCATGGATGCTGAGGAAGCGGAAAGATCAGGTCTCGTCAGCCGCGTCGTGCCCGGCAAGAAGCTTCTGGAAGAGGCCCACGGCGCTGCCCGCAAGATCGCTGAAAAGTCGATGATCACCGTGATGGTCGTCAAAGAGGCCGTCAATCGTTCGTACGAGACGACCCTGCGCGAGGGGCTGTTGTTTGAGCGGCGCATGTTTCATTCGCTCTTTGCCACCGAAGACCAAAGCGAAGGCATGGCGGCATTCGTCGACAAACGCGAGGCGCAGTTCCGCGATAAGTAAGACAATCGTTCAGGAGGTCTGCGCATGTGGAAAACAGGATCGTTTCTTTGCACCGCTGTCTTTGCCGCTTTCGGAGCCAGTGCGGACGCGCAGGCTCTTCCCGGAAGCGAGTGGGGCCCGGTTGAACTGAATGCGGAAACCTTTACGCCGGAAGCCGACATC
>JASFFN010000413.1:0-3071 GCA_050124275.1 Roseobacter sp.
CGAGGTGAGGAACACGAATGTTCCGATGGCGTTGACCTGCGGATCGATGTTGCCCTGCACGATTTCGAGGATCACCACCGGGACGGTCTTGTTCAGGCCTGAAACGAACCACGCAACGGCAAACTCGTCGAAAGACACCGCCGCTGTCAGGCAGAGCGAAGAGACGATGGCAGGCGCGCAGAAGGGCAGTATCACGTGACGCATGGCCTGCCATTCGGTTCCGCCGAGGTTCCACGCCGCAGCTTCGAGATCGGGGTCCATCTGGTGAAGCCTGAGCCTGATAATCGCCATGGCGAAGGGTGCGGTCAACACCGAATGGGCCAGCACGATGGACCAGAGCTGCCCTGAAAGGCCAATCCTCGACAACCAGGCAAGCATCGCCAGAGCCATGATGATAAGGGGTATGGTTGGCGGCAGGAGGATCAGTGCCAGGTATGGCCCCTTGAATCGGAAGTTGTAGCGGAAATCCGAATAGGCCGTGCAAAACCCGAGGCTTGTCGCCAGCACTGCCGTGCTTGTGGATACGATGACCGAATTCAGGACGGCCTGCCAGACATCAGGATCATTCAGGATTTTCACGTACCATTCCGTGGAGAACTCTCCCAGCGGGATCGTCGGGAAGCGCTGCGAGTTGAACGAAAAGATCAGGCTGAAGATGATGGGGGCAAAGACGAAAACGAAGATCAACCCGACGTAGACCGCCAGCACGATGTTTATGCTTCTGTCCCGTGTCATCGCGCGCCCTTGGGCTTGCGGTAGGCCAAGGCGATCGCCGTGAAGGCGATGGCGAAAAGCGTGACCATCATCATGATCGCCACCACCGCGGCACGCGGCCACTGCTGGCCGGACTTGGTGGTGTCCAGAATCAGAATGGGCAGTGTCGGTTCCTGAGAGCCGCCGAGGTAGAAAGGCGCAACAAAGTCGCCGAATGACAGGATAAAGCAGAACAAAGCCGCGACGATCAGACCGGTTTTGGACAGGGGCAGCACCACCCGCCAGATCGTTGCGAGCGGTTTGCAGCCGAGATTGCGGGCCGCCTCGACAAGGCTCTTGTCGATACTGGCCATGGTCACGGTCTGCAGGATCACCGCCAGCGGCAGGGTCAGCGTCAGATATCCTATGATCGTGCCGAAATGCGTGTTCAGCATCGTGTAGGGGCCAAGGCCGATATAGCCGAGCATGGCGTTCAACACCCCGCTTTCGGCAAGGATGACGTACCAGGAAAACGTGCGGACAAGATAAGACGTGAAAAACGGGATTATGAGCAGGAAAACCGCCCACCGCCGCACCGTTTCGGAGGCCCGGAACGCCAGCGCCCAGGCCGCCGGGAAAGCGACGATCATGGCGATCGAGGCGCTGAGAGACGCAATGAACAGCGTGTACCAGTAGCTGTCCCAGAAGTAGCCGCGGCTCAGCATTCTCTGCCAGTTCACGAACTCGAAAGCTTCCGTCATGCGATAGTTCTTCACAACGAAGAATGAGATCGCGACCATGAACAGGACGGGCCCGACGAAAAACAGCAGCTGCCAGAAAATGATGGGCAGGCGCCACGTCAAAGCGTAGAGGTCGATCTTCTTTCCAGCGCGCAAGCGGGTCTGCCTTTCAACTTGCCGGTTGCGGGCCGCTTCAGCGCAGCGGCCCGCAAGCCAGACCTCGATAGCTCAGCGATCAGGCGTTCTTGTATTCCGACCAGAAATCATTCCAGTCCTCAAGGCTCTGTTGCTGGGGAATATCGCGGTAATGGATTCGTCCCTCATTGATCAGGGCGATTGGTTCGTTCGGCATGCCGTCGATCTGGTGGCTGCGTTCCGCTTCCTTCGGGTCGACCTGCTGCAACAGCGCGCGGCCGCCCCTGGTGACGCAAAAGCCCGGGTACGCGAGCATCTGCGCGGATTTCACCTGTCCTTCAGGGGAAAGCATGTACTGGATGAAAGAGGTAACGATCTCGGCCTTTTCGCTGCCTTTGCCGATACAGTAGCTTTCGGTGAACTGGATACCGCCCTCGGCCGGGATCACGGAGGCGACCGGCGCGCCGTCCCGTTCCAGCACACCGGTGATCCAGTCGCCGATCCCGCACATCGCCAGCATCTCGCCGTTCTTGAGCCCGTTGAAGGTGCCGCCGTAGTCGAAGAACCCACCGATCTGCTCGCGCAGGCTCATCGTCGTGTCCTGAACCGCGCTCCATTGCGCGTCGTCCAGATCCCACAGGCTTGCGCCGTTACCGTTCTTGAGACTCATCATGCCGAGGTTCGGCAGGTGCCAGTCGAAGTGGCCGACCTTCCCCTTGACCTCCGGCTTCCAGAACGCCGCATAGCTTTGCGCCTCTTCGGCACTGATCGCGGTCGTGTTGTAGGACACACCAAGGTGACCGCCGCGAAGGATCATGGAAAACAGCGTGTCGCCATCCCAGTGACCGGGGAACTTGGTGAAATCCTCGTGCAGCATGTCGTCGAACGGGTAGTCGTTGGGATCGAGTTCCTCGATGTATCCTGCGGCGTTGAGTTGCTGCACGAACTCGGCATCTGACAGGATGATGTCGTAGGTGCCCGGAGGAGACTGAGCGATCAGTGCCAACATATTGTCACCACCTGCATAATATTTAGGCACAAACTTTACGTTGTTCGCCTCTTCAAAGGCGCCCACCATGTCCGGTTCGCCATGTCCGTACCACGCCAGCATGTTGATCTCGACGGTCTGCGCCCATGCCCGCCCGACAAAGGGAGCCGACAGCGCAACGCCGCCGCCGATTCTCAGGAAGTCACGTCTATCTATCTGTTTTGAGATAATTTTTTTCATCGAAGCCATTGGTGAACCTCCACTTTGGACTGGCTGTTTTCGGGGCCTCGGCACGGCATTTCGGCGATGTCGGACCACGAGTCATTTCGTGTCATTTAGAGTAGCCAGAAATCCACGTGAAAGGAAATTTATCGAAGATATGATGTCATTAGGCAGCGGACTCATAAAACTCGATCCACAGTCTGACCGACGCCAGCTTGATCATCGATAAGAAGTTGCGTGCCGTCTTTTCGTATCGGGTTGCGATACGGCGGAACGATGCTTTCAGCCTGCCA
>JASFFN010000414.1:0-3070 GCA_050124275.1 Roseobacter sp.
ACACGGTGACTTGTCGTATCGGATTGTGCGGGCGGCCGAGCCTCAATCCGCGGGTCCCAATGAACTCGCCATTGCGATCAAGCAATCTTACGCGGAAACCCTTGCGGCGAGCCAGGCACAGGCTGCCTTGTTATGGCATGGAGCAGACTGGCGGAAGCTGGGGCTGAAAGCTGCCATCATCCCGGGCAATCCAAGATACGCCATGGCTGGCGTGACGAGAATGTTCGATGAGGGGCAGGGGTTCGACAAAGGCATCCACCCGAGCGCCGTTATCGATCCGACAGCGGATCTCGGCGAGGATGTATCGATCGGTGCCCTCACGGTTGTCTCCGGCGGTGTCAGGATCGGCCCGGGCAGCATTATCGGGCCACTCTGTTACATCGGGAGAGGAGCAACAATCGGGACGCAAGCCTACCTGCGCGATCATGTCTCTATCGGGGCGCGCGTGACGATCGGCGCGCGCTTCATCGCCCAGCCCGGCGCCCGGATAGGCAGTGACGGCTTTTCCTACACGACCCCGGAAAGGTCTGATGTCGAGGCAGCCCGCGAAAGCCTTGGAAAGCGAAGGTCTTTGGATATAAATTCCTGGACGCGAATTCATTCGCTCGGGTCAGTCACCATCGCGGATGACGTCGAAATCGGCGCGAACGCGAACATCGACAGCGGCACGATCCGCGACACCGTCATCGGCAGTGGCAGTAAACTCGACAGCCTCGTGCATGTCGGGCACAATTGCATCATCGGGCGCGACTGCCTGCTTTGTGGTCTGGTCGGGCTCGCAGGCTCGGTAACCCTGGGCAATCACGTGGTTCTGGGCGGTCAGGTCGGCGTGAGCGACAATGTCTCCATCGGAGACCGCGTCATCGCCGGGGGAGGCAGCACGATCTTGTCGAATGTACCTGCCGGCCGGACCGTGCTCGGGTATCCGGCCACGAAAATGGATACACACATCCAGAGCTACAAAAACATTCGCCGCTTGCCGCGTCTTTTTGCCGATGTGCTGGCATTGAAGAAAGCGGTTTTCAAATCGGGGGGAAATGACTAAGTCGACGTGCGACGGTCATGGAGCAAGGACCACAGATGAACACTGCAGATAAAGTCGTGGCGATTATCGCAGAACAGGCGCTGCTGGACCCGTCCGATGTCAAATTGGACAGCACTTTGGAAGAACTGGGGATCGACAGCCTCGGTCTGGTGGAAAGTATTTTTGCGATCGAGGAAGCTTTTGACATCTCCGTTCCGTTCAACGCGAACAACCCCGGCGAAGGCGATTTCGACATCTCTACCGTCGCGTCGATCGTAGATGGCGTCGATCGCCTGCGCGCTGAACAAAAGGCCTGAACTCCTGCATGAAACGCGTTGTTATCACCGGAGCGGGCACCATCAATGCCTTGGGGCACGATGCGCCGTCCACGATGCAGGCAATGAAGGACGGTGTTTGCGGCATAGGCCCTCTGGCGCTACGCGACGTGGAAAGGTTATCGATCCAGATCGGCGGGCAGGTCCGCGGGTTCGAGGCCGAAGGCCGCTACAACCGACAGCAGATGTCGCTCTATGACCGCTTTACCCAATTCACGCTCGCGGCGGCAAAGGAAGCGATTGACCAGTCGGGTTTGAGTTTCTCCGGGGAATTATCGGCCAAATCGGGCGTTGTTCTCGGCACTGCCGGCGGTGGTGTGAGCACCTGGGACGATAACTACCGCTCGGTCTACGAAGATGGGAAAAACCGCGTCCATCCTTTCGTGGTTCCCAAGCTCATGAACAATGCGGCAGCGTCCCATGTGAGTATGGAGCACAACCTGAAGGGGCCATCCTTTACCGTATCGACGGCCTGTGCATCTTCCAATCACGCCATGGCCCAAGCCTTCACAATGGTGCGGTCCGGATTGGCCCCGGTCATGATTACGGGCGGGTCGGAATCCATGCTATGCTTTGGCGGTGTCAAGGCGTGGGAAGGGCTGAGGGTGATGTCACGAGATGCCTGCAGGCCCTTTTCGGCGAACCGGAACGGAATGGTGCAGGGCGAAGGCGCGGGCATTTTCGTCTTTGAAAGCTTCGACCACGCCAAGGCCCGCGGCGCGGATATATTGTGTGAAGTCGCAGGTTTCGCCATGTCATCGGACGCGGGGGACATCGTCATGCCGTCGAAAAACGGTGCCGCCCGCGCGATGGCTGGCGCCCTTGAAGACGCGAAGATCAATCGCGACGAGGTCGGATACATAAATGCGCACGGCACCGGGACAGCGGCGAACGACAAGACGGAATGCGCGGCTGTTGCGGATGTCTTTGGGCCTCACGCTGACAAGCTGTTGATTTCATCAACAAAATCCATGCACGGTCACCTGATTGGCGGCACCGGCGCCGTCGAGCTGCTGGCCTGTATCATGGCGCTGAGGGAGGGCGTGGTCGCGCCCACCATCGGATACGAGGAACCCGATCCCGAGTGCGCATTGGATGTGGTTCCCAATGAAGCCAGAGAGGCCAAGATTTCTGTGGCGCTATCAAATGCTTTTGCCTTCGGCGGGATGAATGCCGTACTGGCGCTGCGCGCGGTCTGACAGTGAGAGCAGGCGGTCGCATCCGGGTTGCGCCTGCTCTGCCCGACAACTTGGTGCTACTCGCTGACCACTGAGGCCGCTTCGTAGGCAGCGGTAAAGCCGCTCAAAGACAGCGCGCCCGTCACGCGGCGGTCGGGTGCTGCCATGGGAACAAGAGATACTTCCGCTTCCGAGCCGCGCTTGTAAGTCTCTATCTCTTCCGCCGTCAGTCCGATGCGTGCGAAACATCCGACTCTGTTGCAGAACAAGAACGGGTACGACTTGGCGGGTTCCTCATCCACCTTGATCGTGAGCCCGGCACCCAGTGCCGTTTCAAGTGGAACGACGACCGTCGCGCCGGCGACCGCCTCGGACTCCTCGGTCAGGCGAAACATGGTGAATTCAATAATGGGCGAGCCGTTCGGATCAGACAGAAGCTGGTACATCTGGCAAGGATCTTCCTCGTCGGGCACGAATATGCACCTCATCGACCAGTCGTTGAATTCTACGTTGAAATACGTTTCGCCCGGCTG
>JASFFN010000415.1:0-3065 GCA_050124275.1 Roseobacter sp.
GGTCCTGCCCACGCAGGTTGTCGCCGAGGCGGACGCCTGGAAATTCGCCGTTTATCCCTTTGCCGACGCCGCGCGCGGGTTCACCCACATGCCGACCCTGCGGGCGGCGATACGCGCGCGGCAGAAGCTGAGGCTCACGTACACGTCCAAAGACGACGCGGTCACCACACGTGTCGTCCGCCCTTTGCACATGGAGTACTGGGGGCGCGTCTGGACCCTGACGGCATGGTGCGAGTTGCGCGAGGATCATCGTGTGTTTCGCGTGGACCTGATCCGGACGGCGGAAGCGCTGCCCGAGCTTTTCGTCGACGAACCCGGTAAGACGCTTGCCGACTTCACGCCCTGAACGCGCAGAACAAGACGTGTCCTCGCATCGACGAAGTACGTGCGTATTTCCAAAAAGCCGCCGCGCTAGGGGCTTTCGCTCAGCGCCCAACCGGTCTGGGCGGGCAGAAAGGCTTCCACGCTTGCCTGCGCGATCACGATCGGTCCACCCGTCTCCGTTTCCACGTTCAGCCCGCCCTTGACCACGCGGACCTCGGCGCGCCCGCGGGGCAGAACCTGAACCAAGGCCTCGGTGTCGACGGCCTCGGGCTGCTGAACACCGACGGTCACCTGTACCCGCATCTGATCGTGGCTCACGCCGAGGTTTTCAAAGAGAGGCAAGGACGAATGGCGAAACGCATTCTCGATCGCGCGTTTAGCGGCCTTGGTGTAGTCCTGACCGTAGAGATCGTTTCCCATGCCCATCTCGATAATCAATCTTTGCTCAGCCATTGGAACGCTCCATATCAAAACCAACGGTCAGGGCGACATTCGCCATGATCGTCGGGTGTCCGCTGCCCTCCGGTCGCGGGATGTCGAGACCGCCGGCGTGCACGCGCACTTGGGCATCACCGTAGGGAAGCACCTTGAGCACCTCTTCGACATCTACTTCTTCGGGGCGTTGCACGCCGATGTCGACGACAATCCGCATATCGGTTTTCTCAAAACCGAATAGCTCGGCGAGATTGATTGAATTGTGCCACAAGGCATCCCGGACACCGCGCACGGCGGCTTGCGTATAGTCTCCGCGCCTTAGCGACGTCCCCATGCCGAATTCCACCAGAAGCTTTTTCATCCCTATCCCCTCGTCACCGTTGCAGACGCCGGAAAAACAAAACACTTGTCGCGCCGGACCGTCAGCCACATCACGGTACCCGGATGCGGCATGAAAACATTCGGGACAGTCGCCTTGAGCACGGACCCGTCATGATCCATGCGAAACTCCACAAGGCTTTCCTTGCCCATGAAACGCGCCCGTTCCACGACAGCCCGCGCCGGCGTTCCATCCGTCTTCGTCGGTTTGGGGGCCTGACCCGCACGGTCGAAATCAATGCGGACATGTTGCGGACGAAAAACGATGTCGACCCTCGTGCCATTGGCATAGCCGGGCGCGAGAAACCCGCCGAAAGGCGTCTGTGCCAGAGCGCCGTTGACTGTCGCCTCCAAGACATTCGCATCGGAAAAAAAAGCAACGGCCGCGCGATCGACGGGATGGGTGTAAACGTTATAGGGTGCGCCCTGCTGAACGATCCGCCCGTCCCGCATCAAGGCGATTTCGTCGGCCATGCGCATGGCCTCATCGGGTTCATGGGTCACCAGCAGCACAGCAGTATCCGCTTCCTTCAGGATGGTGAGGGTGTCGTCCCGGATACCGTCCCGCAACCGGTTGTCGAGCCCCGAAAAAGGCTCGTCCATCAACATGATCTTCGGCTTTGGCGCCAGAGCGCGTGCCAGAGCGACGCGTTGCTGCTCCCCGCCGGACAGCTGGTGCGGGTATCCGTCTATGAAGCGACGCAGATCAACACGGTCGAGCAGCTCCTCGACCCGCGCGCGTTTTTCCGCCCTGGTGGCCGATCGCAGCCCGAAGGCGACATTGTCCGCCACGCTGAGGTGTGGAAAAAGCGCGAAATCCTGAAACATCAATCCGATCTCGCGCCGCTCCGGCGGGATGCGGAACACCGTGTCACAGATCAGCTTGCCGTCGACGTAGATTTCTCCGCTATCCTGCATTTCCACGCCCGCAATCATCCGCAGGGTCGTGGACTTGCCGCACCCCGACGGCCCGAGCAGGCAGGTGACCTGTCCCGGCTGGATGCGCAAGGAGACACCGTCGACGACATTGCGTCCGCCGAAAGCGCGTCGCAGGTCTTTGATCTCTAGCCGGGGCGGATCGGTCTTCAAGGGACTGCTCCGAATATCTGATGGAATTAGTCGGACAATCAGCTATCAGCCCTTCCATGCGCCCGCAAGCGCGACTGCTGCCCGGCTGGCGGTGCGGAACACTGCTCGATCCTTAGCGCAGCCGCGACCTTGCCCGGCAACGCGGCTCAGCACAGCTCGAAATTCTGCGTGGCGCGGTCAACACCATTGACCTGAAGGATCAGCTGATGCGCCCCCGGATGCCATGTGAAGGTGGTGGCATCGGCCTTGATTTTGTGCGCTTTTCGCACAGTCAGCGCCGAATCTGGCCCGGCATGCCCCTGTTTCAACTTGAAAACCTTTTGCGCGGTCCGGCCGTCCGGGCGCGCAAAGACGATCCGGTAGTCGACAAGGATGGGTACTGCGACATCCGAGTAAACGGTGCAGTGGAATCGCAGGATGTCTCCAAGGGCAACCTTGTCCTTTTCGAGGGTCAGGCGGGCGCTCACGGGCACGTCGCTTCGGTATCCGAGGATCTCAAGCGCCTCGGCATGACCTGACTTGATGAGTGTCCGCAGCGCATGGCGGGTCATCCATGCATTTTCGTCAGGCTCTTGCAAACCCGCCTCCCGCCACCTGCTCAGGCGCGCCAGAGCCAGATCCGGCACCGTTTTTGTGAGATCATTCATGTGGTTCGCCACGGAGCGTGTCACATAGCGGGTCGGATCCGCATGCAACAGGTCGAGCAAAGGCAACGTTTGGTCCGGCGCAAGAGAAACGGCCTTTGCCCATGGGAGCTTGGGACGCGTGCCCTCGCTGACCAACCGTCGCACGTGATAGTTCGGATCCCGCGCCCAGCCTTCCAGCGCGCTCAACGTTTC
>JASFFN010000416.1:0-3064 GCA_050124275.1 Roseobacter sp.
CCCGTAGCTGAGGAACATGAAGGCCAGAACGGCCACGAAGGCCACTATGGTGGCGATTTTTCCCGCGTCGATACTGTCCTGCCCGAGTTCCGGACCGATGGTGCGCTCTTCGAGAAACTCAAGCCCCGCGGGCAGCGCCCCGGCCCTGAGCAGGATCGCGAGATTGGTGCTTTCTTCCACAGTGAAGCGGCCGGTGATGATGCCGGACCCCCCAGGTATATGGCTCTGGATCGTGGGGGCGCTGACCACCTCATCGTCGAGCACGATGGCAAAAGGCGACCCGATGTTCTCGGCAGTGTAGTCGCCGAACTTGCGCGCACCGGATGTATTGAAGCGGAAATTGACTGCCGGGCGACCGTTCTGGTCGAACGACGGTTGCGCGTCGACAAGTTCCTCGCCCGTCACGACAGCCGCGGCCTCGATGACGTAAAAGACGCCGGGCTCGTCTAGCGACGGCACCAGCCTGTTGCCGATGCCGGGTGCGGCGTCCGGGTCCGACCCACGGCTGACAACCGGGTTGAAGGTCAGTTGCGCCGTGGTGCCGATGATGTCCTTGAGTTCGGCGGCAGATCCGATTCCCGGCACCTGGATCAGGATACGATCAGCGCCCTGCCGCTGAATAGTCGGCTCACGCGTGCCTACCTCATCAATGCGGCGGCGAATGATCTCAAGGCTCTGCTGGACGGTGCGCTCGTTGGAGGCGAGTTTCTCCGCCTCCGACAGCGTGACGATCAGAAGGTCTCCCTCGGCGCGCACTTCGATATCGTTTGCGCCGACACCGGTGATCGTCTGGACCGGCCGCGCCAGTCCGCGGACGATTTCAAGGGCGCGCTCCATGCCTTCGGGCTGTGAAATGCGGACATGCACCTCGTCTTCCGGCGAAGGTTGCAGGCGGATCGTGCCGACTGTCGCGCGCTCCGGTCGCAGCGCGTCACGTATTTCCGGCCAGTAGGCATCCATCCGGCTGGCGTAGACATCGGCCACCTGAACTTCCGCCAGCAGATGGGCGCCGCCGCGCAAATCCAGTCCGAGATTGACAAGACCGGACGGCAGCCAGTCCGGCCAGCCTGCGCGCAAGGCCTCGTTTTCAGGTGTTGCGGCCCCGAGCTCTATGGCCTGAACAGCATCGTTGTGACGCTCGACCGTGGTGTAAAAGATGTTCGGCATCGCGAGCCATAGACCCACAAGGCAAGTCCCGAGGATCGTGATCCGCTTCCAAAGACTGATCTGCAGCATAAAGGCGCCTTTTCAACGCGTTAAAAGGCGTTCTTACTTTGCCGGTTCGGTCTTGGACACAACGGTTGCGATGGTGTTCTGGATGACACGAACCTTGACGCCCTCGGCGATCTCCAGTTCCAGTTCACCGTCGTCCTTCACCTTGACGACCTTCCCCACGACACCGCCTTGTGTCACCACCTGATCGCCACGACGCAAGCCTGCGACCATGGCCTGATGCTCTTTCATCTTTTTCTGCTGCGGCCGTATCAGCAAAAAGTACATGATGAGAAAGATCAGAATGAGCGGGACAAACTGAGCGAATGCTTCCATGGGAGAGATCCTTTGCGTCTGCACGCCCCGTCGTGAAACACAGGGCGTCGATTTTGGCGGAACCTATGGCCTGAAACGAGGCTTTGCAAGGCGGTGCGTGCACGGTTGCCGCAATCCCTTGCTGGTATTCGCGGTCGCGTCCGCTAGAAAGGCACAAAGTGCGAAATGCCCGGAGACGGGCAGTGTAAGCGAAATTACAGAAAACGATGGTCCGGTTCCTTTTTATCAGCGTCCTGAATTTGGTTTTCATCGTGTGCTTGCCCGGACCGACGGGCGGCGCGCAGGCCGGTCCTTTGCAACACCTGGGAGACGCCGCGCGATCTCAGTGGGCGGCCGTGGGCTACGTGAAGGGACCCGCCTACAGGATGGAACGCGGGTGTTCGGGCGTTCTGATTGCGCCGGACCTCGTTGTCACCGCCGCCCACTGCATGACCGGCGCTCTGGGAAATCTTGCAAACCAGCAGTTTCAGGCCGGTTTGGAGGGCACACGATACGTTGCGAAACGCCGGTTCGAAGATATCTCGCTGCATCCCCTGTATGCACGCTCCAGGGGCCGGGGCCGTCTGGCCGTCGATCTGGCGGTTGTTCGTCTGGTCGAGCCGATTCCACCTGAAGACGTCAGACCGCTGCCATTGGCTTCGGCATCGCAGCCTCTGCAAGACCAGGGCTTCCTTCTCGGATATCCCTACGGAAAGGAAAAACGGCTTACCGGGCGCGCTGCCTGCCCTTTGCTGGGGCTTCTGCCGTCCGGCGTGCTTCGCTATGGCTGCGAGGTCGTCGGCGGACACTCCGGCGGCGCGGTCGTGGTGCAGACACCGCAAGGACCTGCGCTGGCGGCGATCATCGTTGCGCGCGCGGAAGACACAGGCGACGCGCTCGCCGTCCCGGTGGGAACGTGGCTGCGGGAAAAACAAAGGCAGGCATTGGCTCGTTTCAGTGCAAAGAAATAAACACAATACGTAGGACAACCGCTTACGATCTTAAAAAAGATAGGTCATAAGCACCGGAAAAGACCGATTCAGCGCAAGGAAACGCCATGCACAACATTCGCGCGATCCGAGACAACCCGGCCGCCTTTGACGCGGGGCTGGCGCGTCGCGGCGATGCGCCGGCTTCTCACGAAATACTGGCGCTCGACGAAGCCAGGCGCGCCAAAATCAGCGCCGCCGAAACCGCTCAGGCGGATCAGAACCGCGCGTCCAAGGAGGTCGGACGCGCCAAGGCGCAAGGGGATGACGCCGAGTTCGAACGCCTGCGCGCCCTGATCGCGGAAAAGAAGAGCGAAGTCGCCGCAATGCAGGCGGAAGCCAAGAAGCTGGATGCGGAACTGACGGAAAAACTCTCGTGGATCGCGAATATCCCTGCCGACGATGTGCCGGATGGAGCCGACGAGGCTGATAACGTGGAGGTTCGGCGCTGGGGCGATGTCCCGGCCTTCGATTTTGCCCCCAAGGAGCACTACGAGATCGCCGGCGTCGCCGCCTCGATGGATTTTGAAACGGCAGCCAAGACCTCC
>JASFFN010000417.1:0-3060 GCA_050124275.1 Roseobacter sp.
GCCGCCATGAACAACAACCGGTTTATCCAGGTGATCTTGGGGTTGCTCGGCGTTACCACGTTCATGGCATAGGCCTTTCCGGCAATGTTCGTCATAACGCGCCTCGGCAATAAAGCTAAACAATGATCTCAAAATACCACGATTGGTTGAGTTTGTTAATGATTTTCATCGTGCGCTTGAGTTTCTGGCCAACATCGTCTGAAAACTGCGCTCGGTTGCAGGGACAGCGCCGATCCGGTTGGTCAGTTGCCGCCTGCCCCAATTTTCTTCTTTGTCAAACTGTGTCAGATCAATATGCTCAGACCGGGGTAGCTTGTTTCAGATCAAAGTGCGGAACCGCCTGCCTGTGTCAGTATGCACCTTCAAGCCGGCATTGAACCGCAGCGACGCGCCGACGTGCACGCTTTGCCTGATGCGCAAGACAATGAAGTCGCACACGTTGCCAAAAGCTGTATTGGAGATGTTGTGCATTATCGGGAATTCAGTGCGGGTGACTCCATGTCCAAGGATCGAACATGAACAAAAAGATCTCAAAAACGGAGGTTGATCCGCCAGTCGCCTCAACCAGCGCGCACAGCGTCGCCGAGAAGACAGAGTTCAGACCGCCGGCGACAGCGCGAAAAAACCACCCCTACCAGAATGCTGATCGGGGGGTGCGTGCCGCGCTGGCCCGTCTGAGCGGCGGGGTATCGACCCACGCCTTCATCCAGGCAGCGTCGGACTGGGCACAGCATCTGGCACAATCGCCCGGACGCCAGCTGGAACTCGTCGAACATGCCCAGAGAAACGCTTTGAAGCTCATGGCTCATGCGGCAGGCGCCAGCACCGGCACCGACGCGCCATTCAAGCCGAGGCGTAGTGATCACCGGTTTGATCATCCGTCATGGGAGAAGCCCCCCTTCAATCTCTGGAAACAGGGATTTCTCGCCGTGCAGGACTGGTGGGATGTCGCAACGGACCAGTTGCGCGGTCTACAGCCTGAAGATGCAGACAAAACACGTTTCATGGCGCGACAGACGCTGGACATGATCTCCCCCTCCAACTTTCCATGGCTGAACCCGGAAATCATCGAGAAAACAGTCGCCACCGGAGGAGAAAACCTGGTCGCAGGGGCCACGAATTTCACACATGATTTCTTCAAGACACTGACCCAGACACACGATGCGCCGCCAGAAGGATATCAGATCGGCAAGGACCTCGCCTGTACACCGGGGGAAATTGTTTATCGCAATGATCTTTTCGAACTGATCCAGTATACGCCGCAGACCTCCAAAGTGCGCGCCGAACCGATCCTTTTCGTCCCCGCCTGGATCATGAAGTATTACATTCTCGATCTGTCTCCGCACAACTCCATGGTGAAGTATCTCGTTTCGCAGGGATTTACCGTCTTCATGATCTCGTGGTGCAATCCCACGGCGGATCAGGCGGATTTGTCGCTGGAAGACTACCGTAAGAACGGCGTCATGGAGGCGTTGGACCGGATCAATGCCATCATTCCCGGACAACCGGTCCACACCGTAGGGTATTGCCTCGGCGGGACAATCCTCGCCATCGCGGCGGCAACCATGGCGCGGGACGGGGATGCGCGGCTGGCCTCCGTCACGCTGATGGCCGCTCAGGTCGATTTCGCCGAAGCGGGTGAGTTGCTTTTGTTCCTCGACGAAAGTCAGGTCGCCTTTCTCGAGGACATGATGTGGGATCAGGGCTATCTGGACCGCCCGCAGATGGCCCGCGCCTTCTCCACGATCCGCGCGGAGGATCTGATCTACTCGCGCAACGTTCGACGGTATTTTCTAGGGACGGAAGATCTTCCGACCGACATGACCGTCTGGTTGTCGGACACCACGCGGATGCCCGCGCGCATGCACTCGCAGTACCTGCGCGGTCTGTTTCTGGAAAACCGGCTCTCGGCAGGCCGGTTCGCCGTGGAAGGTCGCGTGATCGCGCTCAAGGATATATCCGTGCCCATGTTCGTCGTCGCGACGGAAACGGATCACATCGCCCCCTGGAAATCGGTGTACAAGACGCAGTTGTTCACGGACTGCGGCCTGACGTTCGTATTGACCAGTGGCGGTCATAACAGCGGCATCGTCAATGAACCGGCTGCCGCACGCGGGCACTACCGCATTTCGTATCGCCCTGATGGCGCGCTCTACATGGGGCCTGATGACTGGTTCGCACGGCAGACTGCGTGCCCGGGCTCCTGGTGGTCGGCATGGAAGGACTGGCTTGACAAAAAGAGCGGCGCCGCGGTTCCCGCGCGTGCGCCCGATGCCTCGAAGTGGCGAAAGGGACCGGTCATGGCGGCACCCGGCAGCTACGTTTATCAAACCTGAGTTTACTGGCGGTCCGGCTGTTGGGGAAGTCCGGTGCGCGGCGTTCGATGGCAAGGAACGTCTCAAAGCAGGCATCCTGAAACGAGCGGAGGATTTCTTTCTGCGCCGGCCGGGCCGCCGCAAAGCAGCAGGGCGTCACGTAAGGAATTGTTAGCCCGTTTTTGCGAAAAATGTCCCGAAAGCAAGTCGGTGTCCGCCTCCGCCCCCGGGCGGCGGACGCGACGCGCGGCAATCACGTGTGGACGCCCGTATGGCGCATCGACACGAACGGAGACAGACGGCCCGTGGCAGTTTATTTCATTCCGACCGGCTACGCCGGCGGCACGATCCTCGTCAATGACGGCGATGTTTTCATTTTCGAAGCGGGCGCCAGTACGAACATTGCCTTCGAATCCGCAAGTAGCCTGCCTGCCGATTTCGCGATGGATTTCAGCGAGAGCAAAATCAGCGCCTTCACGGTTGAAATCAAGAACGATCTGAACGCCGACATCACCATCGCCGATGATGTCAGTCTCGACAATCCTTGCATCAAGGCTTCGAACGCCGCGTCGACCGATCTGACCATCGGGAATAATGTCACGCTGGACCGGTTCGAGGGGTCTGGCGGCACCGATACAGTCACCATCGGCGACAACTTCGTCACGAAAAACGATTTCAAGACCGGCAACGGTGACGATGCGATCATCATCGACAACAATGCCACCGCACCGAAATTCGATGCCGG
>JASFFN010000418.1:0-3058 GCA_050124275.1 Roseobacter sp.
TTTGGGAATATTCGGGCTGTTGCTCCTGTTTTGGCAATCATTGCACTTACGGGTCCTGCTTTTGCGGCCAGTTGCGAAGAAGAACTGGTGAGTATCAAAGCTGAGATTGATGCGATGCCGTCAAACGCCGACAAAAGCCTTGCAGAACACCAACTCGGAAAAGCACAGGAAAGGCTCGCGGCAGGAAAGGAAAGCTCTTGCCTGAGGTACGTCGAATCCGCCCGTTCGGCTATGGAGGCGTGGCGTATGCACGACAACGATTGACCGGGTGCGGCTCAGGGTGTTCTGTCCTGAGCCGCGTTGTTTGGTCCTCGGACCACTTTCATCGATAGAAGCAAAAGCGCTAAAGCGCATCATATGGTGTTGTGCGCTTGTCGGAATTTCCCTTGGGCGGCTGCTTGGGTGCGGTCGGTTTTCCGGCTTGCCCGCAACCAAGCGTCTTGAACCCGTCGGCATTCCTGCAAAAGCGCAACTGTGCCGTGGAATTTGTTCATCGTTGCTTAACCGTTCCGATAGATAAAATTTTCATCGAATCTGATTAGCCGGAATTGGGAGTGGGCATGCCAGAGGACTTTACATGGTCGCATATGCGAGTGTCGCCCCGAATACCGTCACCAGTCAAATTCCAATTGAAACGATGCGTGGTGTCGCCATCGTTCTTCTGGTCAGTTACCACGTCATCGGGTCGAACCAAAGTTCAGGGTTGGGCATCGCCTACCCGGAAATGCTGCGGCTTTTCGCGGATTTCTTCATCGATGTGCGGATGCCTTTCTTTGCTTTCATCGCCGGTCTCGTCTACGCGATAAGGCCTCCTTCTGCTTCCGGCTACCTGCGGTTCATCAAGGGCAAAATCACCCGGCTTTTTCTGCCCTGTGTATTTGCGTCTCTACTGTTCGCCTGGCTCGCCATCATGTCGGGCAGCAAATTCGCGCTGCCAATTTCCGATTTCGTTTTCCTGCCATTCGTCTCCTACGCGCATTTCTGGTTTCTCCAGTCGCTACTGGCAATCTTTGCCTTGTACGGCCTGCTTGACGCCATCGCCGGGCGCAGATTCTCCTGCCTTTTTCTATTCGCGGGTGTGGCTGTCTACCTGTCGCCACTGACGGCACAGGCGACCCTGATGTCGATGAACGGCGCCATCTATCTGTTTCCCTACTTCATGCTCGGCGTGGTGCTGAACCGTTACGGCACGCAAATCTGGTGTGATTCCGATCGGTTGTCGCTGCTTTTGTTGTGCGTCGTCGTGGTCTGCGCCTTGTGGAACATCAAGATCCTTTACGAAACCGGCAGTTTTTCCACTGTCCGGCGGGATTTTCAGAGCCTTGGATTTGGCTCGGCGATTTGCGTGCTGAGCTTTCTGTGCGCGCCGAGGCTGCCACTGCTGGAAAGGCTGTCGCGGTACGGCTTCACGATCTACCTGTATCACGTCTTTGGCAGCGCCGCCGCGCGCGAGGCCTGTGATCTCCTGATGATTGCGTCCGTCGAACTGCGCTTTGCAGCGGGGCTGGTGGCGGGCCTCGCGCTGCCGATTGCTCTGCAAAGTTTTCTGACCAAACTCCCCTTGCTTGACCAGCTCCTCCTGGGGCGGCGGCATCGTTCGGAGGACCGGCGCGCTGTGCTGAACGCCTGAAGGTGCTTTCTTGACGCCCGCCGGGCGACTGGATAAAGAGCACTGTCTGCGGGGCAACCCGCGATTCATTTGAAAACGCCGTGTTTGCCCGCTCCCGTCGCTGGGGGGTATTTCCGGCAAGAGGAGAAGCGACATGAAACTGCATGAATTGCGCGATAACGACGGCGCATCAAAAAAACGCAAGCGGGTTGGCCGTGGCCCGGGTTCCGGGACCGGCAAAATGGGCGGCCGCGGGATCAAGGGGCAAAAATCCCGTTCAGGCGTGGCGATCAATGGATATGAAGGCGGCCAGATGCCTCTCTACCAGCGCCTGCCGAAGCGCGGGTTCAACAAGCCCAACCGCAAGTCCTACACCGTGGTCAATCTTGGCCTGATTCAGAAATTCGTGGACGCGGGCAAGATTGACGCGAAAGCCGCGATCACGGAAGATACGCTGATCGCCTCTGGCCTCGTGCGCCGCAAGAAAGACGGAATTCGTGTTCTGGCCAAAGGGGACGTGACCGCAAAGCTCAATATTGCGGTTACCGGTGCATCCAAGTCTGCGATCGCAGCCGTCGAAAAAGCGGGCGGGTCGCTGACGGTGGCGGTGCCTGTCGCGGAAGCGCCTGCGGCGTCAGCCTGAGAACGGACTTGTGGGCGGCGGCTCCGCCGCTTACATACACGATGAAGTTTTCCAAGACGCCGCCCCGCCGGAAAACGGCCCGGGCGGCGTAATCGTTACGAAAGAGAGCCCGAATGGTTTCTGCTGTCGAGAACATGGCCGCCAACACCAGTTGGTCCGCGCTGGGAAAAGCCACTGATCTGCGTAATCGCATCCTGTTCACGCTGGGTCTGCTGATCGTCTACCGCCTGGGCACGTTCATCCCGGTCCCCGGTATCGACGGTGTCGCGCTGCGCGAGTTCATGGAGCAGGCGGGACAGGGTATCGGGGGCATGGTCTCGATGTTCACCGGCGGTGCGCTGGGCCGGATGGGTATCTTCGCCCTCGGAATCATGCCGTATATCTCGGCCTCGATCATCGTGCAGCTTCTGACCGCCATGGTTCCCAAGCTTGAGCAACTCAAGAAAGAGGGCGAGCAAGGCCGCAAGAAGATAAACCAGTATACCCGCTATGGCACCGTGTTTCTGGCCACCGTGCAGGCCTATGGGCTGGCCGTGAGCCTCGAGGCCGGCGAAATCGTCACCGATCCGGGCATGTTCTTCCGCGCTTCCTGCGTCATCACGCTGGTCGGCGGCACCATGTTCCTGATGTGGCTCGGCGAGCAGATCACGGCGCGCGGCGTCGGCAACGGTATCTCCCTGATCATCTTCGTGGGCATCATCGCCGAGGTGCCGGCAGCTATGGCCCAGTTCTTTGCCTCTGGCCGGTCCGGTGCGATCAGCCCCGCAGTTATCGTCGGCGTTATCCTGATGGTCATCGCGACGATC
>JASFFN010000419.1:0-3040 GCA_050124275.1 Roseobacter sp.
ATGGCGCAGAAACTGTTGGGCCTTGGCGCGGACATTCCCATGTGTCTTCTCTCGCAAACTGCGCGCATTTCCGGAATCGGGGAAGACATTCAGCCGCTGGACGGGCTGCCACCTCTGCATGCCGTGCTCGTCAATCCGCGGCGCGCCGTTTCGACGCCCGCCGTATTCCGGGCACTGCATCAGACGGATAACGCGGCGATGCCTGACGTGTTGCCCGGATTTGCGGGAACACATGACCTCATCCTCTGGCTTGCCACGCAGCGCAACGATCTCGAAACAGCAGCGACCAGTCTCGAACCGGCCATTGCTGTGGCAAAAGGGGAACTGCTGGCGTCGAACGGGTGCCTTCTTGCCAGAATGTCCGGGTCCGGAGCGACTTGCTTTGGACTCTATGAAACGGCGGAAGCGGCTCAAAAGGCGGCTGCCGCCCTTAGCGAGCGACATGAAGGCTGGTGGGTGCGGGCAACGGTGCTTGGAACGCAAACGAAACGTGCTTTGCCGCGGGTCAGTTGATGCGTTCCACCACGTAATCGGCCAGATCGGTCAGCATGTCCTTGACCGGGTGCTCGGGAAGGGGTGCAAGGGCGCCTTTGGCGCGCCTGGCTTCGGCCCGCGCCGCCACGCTTGTATCTGACAGCGCGTCATGCTTGTTCAGCAAGGCGATGGCCGTTTCCAGATCACCATCCTCCTGCCGGCCCTTTTCGATTGTCCGGACCCAGAACGCTTTTTCTTCCGTATCTGCCCGGGCGACCGCTTTGATAAGCGGCATTGTGAGTTTCCGTTCCCGAAAGTCGTCCCCGATGTTCTTGCCGATGGCTTGCTGATCGCCCTGGAAATCCAGCAAATCATCGACGATCTGAAAGGCGATACCGAGGGCGTCGCCGTATTCGAACAGGGCTGCGACATGGTCTTCCGGAGCACCGGCGATCACGCCCCCGACTTCGGTCGCCGCAGAGAACAAGGCCGCGGTTTTTCCGCGCACGACCTGCATGTAGATGTCTTCCGTCGTGCGCAGATCCTGACTGGCCGTGAGTTGCAAGACCTCGCCTTCCGCAATCGTTGCGGCGGCCTGAGAGAGAATACCGAGCACACGCAGTGACCCTGTTTCCACCATCAGCTGGAAACTGCGGGCAAAAAGATAGTCGCCTACCAGAACAGAGGACTTGTTATCCCAGAGCAGGTTTGCCGTTGGCCGTCCCCGGCGCTGGCCGCTCTCGTCGACGACGTCATCGTGCAAAAGCGTGGCGGTGTGAATGAATTCGACCGTTGCGGCCAAATGGATGTGGTAACTCCCCTGATATCCGCACAAATGCGCTGCCGCCAGCGTCAGCATGGGGCGAAGGCGTTTGCCCCCCGCGTCCACCAGATGCGCGGTCACTTCCGGGATGCGCGGGGCATGCTCGGAGGCCATACGCTCATGGATCAGCCTGTTCACCGCGTCCATGTCATTGGTCAGAAAGCCGGCCATTCTGTCGTGCGGCTTCTGCGTGGTCTGGCTTTTCGACATTAACTTCCTGTCCGCAAAGCTCGACAATCATGTCGGCTTGCTCTTACATCCCTGATATGAAGGAACTTTTGCGAAGCACCGACCCTACGATTATCGCGTTTGCCACGGCTCTCCTTCAAGGGGAGGATATAGACTGCTTTGAATTGGACGTAAACATGAGCATACTCGAGGGCAGCATCGGAATATTTCCGCGCCGCCTCATGGTGCGGGCGGATGATCACGCGGCTGCCACGCGTGTTCTGAAGGACAATGACATCCCGCTGGGGCTATGATCCAAGACCTTACAAGAGATGCTTTTCTGGGGGGCAAACTCCATCTGTTGCAGCCACGTTGCGGCTATCGCGCGGGTGTCGACTCTGTCCTGTTGGCGGCGACTGTTCCCGCACAACCCGGCGACCGCGTACTGGATCTTGGATGCGGTGTCGGAACGGCAGCACTCTGCCTCGGGGCCAGAGTAAAGGGGCTGAAACTGACGGGCGTGGAAGTTCAGGCGGACTATGCCGCCTTGGCACGGGAGAACGGTCGTGGAGGTTTCGAGGTCGTAACAGCTGATTTAACGGATATGCCGCTGGAACTGCGCCAGAGACAGTTTGACCACGTGCTCGCCAATCCGCCCTATTATGATCGCGCGGCAGGCCGTGCGGCGACAGACAGCGGGCGCGAGGCGGCTTTGGGCGAGTCGACGCCTCTGACGGACTGGGTCAGAGTGGCGGCGAAACGCCTGGCTCCGAAAGGCTATGCGCATTTCATCCACCGTGTTGAACGATTGCCCGAGATTCTGAACACCATGACGGGCAGGCTGGGAAGCATCGAGGTCCTGCCGCTGTGTCCGCGCATCAAGCGCCCGGCCGAACTGGTCATCGTGCGCGGACGCAAAAACGGACGCGGCGCCTTCCGGCTGCATGCTCCCTTGATTCTGCATGAGGGGGCCACTCACGGGAGAGACGCAGACAGCTATGTTCCGCGCGTCAAAGCCGCGCTGCGAGATGGTGCAGCACTCGGTTTCGGCCCATGATTTAACCTTTCATTAAGCCATTTTGCGCCCATAATGCGGGTGCAGCGTGACTTGAATCACCGAATGTGCTCAAGTTGCTGACGTACTCGAAGCAACAGGAGGATTGAATGAGCGTAAATGCACATGTCGAACAGTTGAAAAAGAAACACGAATCTCTCAGTGAAGCGGTCGAAGCCGCTCAACGTGCACCCGGCATTGACGATCTCGCAATCGCCGACCTCAAAAAGCAAAAACTCCGAATCAAAGAAGAAATAACAAGACTGTCGGCCTGAAGGCAGCGATGATCCGGGCAGGCGCTATTGAAAAATGCGCCGCCCACAGCCCTAAACCCGTGGGCAGAAACCCCAAACCATCCGCCGTAAAAGTCGTCTTTTCGATATCGCTGAGAATACACGCGCGGAACGTAAGCACGTGCCGGTGATGCTGTGTCCCTGCGGGGGACAAAAACAAAACCGTGCACCGGTCACGAGCGCTTGGGAAAAGGCAGGGCGAGGCATCGCTCGTCGGTGTATTTGACC
>JASFFN010000420.1:0-3040 GCA_050124275.1 Roseobacter sp.
GATGCCCATGAGATCGAGAAAACTGTCGTCTGCGTGAGTGATAACATCGACAACGGCATTCCCGATGCCAACCACCTGATAATGTTTCATTGCGTTTTGTCCTCATACGGGCAGAGATCACGGATGATGCAGGTGGGACACATCGGTTTGCGCGCCTTGCAGTGATACCGGCCGTGCAGGATCATCCAATGGTGCGCGTGCAACTGGAAATCGGCCGGCACGTTGTCCTCGATCGCGCATTCCACCGCTTCGACCGTCTTGCCCGGTGCGATCCCGGTGCGATTCCCCAGACGAAAGATATGGGTGTCGACGGCTTGCGCGGGGTATCGCCACCACATGTTCAGCACGACATTCGCAGTCTTGCGACCGACACCCGGCAGACTTTGCAAGGCAGCGCGACTGTTCGGCACCTCGCCCCCGTACTCGTCTACCAGGATCTGGCTGAGCTTGATGACATTCTTCGCCTTCTGACGAAACAGCCCGATCGTCTTGATGTAGTCGGTGAGCTTCTCGACACCCAGATCCAGCATCTTTTGCGGTGTGTCCGCGACTTTGAAAAGGGCGCGTGTGGCCTTGTTGACCCCTGCATCGGTGGCCTGTGCGCTCAACGCAACTGCCACCACCAGCGTATATGCATTCACATGTTCCAACTCGCCTTTCGGCTCGGGATCGGCCTCCTGAAATCGGGTGAAGATTTCGCGGATCGTGTGGTAATCGAGTTGCTTTGCCATGCGCGCCTGTATGAGGGGTTTCAGGCCCTTGGGCAAGCCAGAAGGCACAATCCCGCGCGCGGCAGGCAAGCGTCGCCTAGAGCAATTCTTTACCATTCCGTGTCAGAGTTCCCGTCGGTGTTTTGTACAAGGTAAGCCATGGCGAGTTACGATTTTTACAGGCATTTTCGCGAATGCACTGGCGATGATGCGCTGACCGGAAGAACCGGTGTCGCCGCCAGCCATGACAAGGACAATGCGGGGTCCTCCTGTCGGGCGCGAAAATCGTCTGGCATGCGCGACAACTTTGCACAACCAGCGGGCCCCGACGGGCAGGCTTTTCGCCAATCCGGCAACCGGCTGAAAGCAGCACCGTCGCGCCGTGAGCTGAGCCTGTGCAAGGCGCTGCCATTTTTCGCCTCTGGCACGATGATCAAAACACGCAATGGCGAAGTTCCGGTCGGGGCGCTTGAAAAGTCCGATCAGGTTCTGACGCGGGACCACGGTTTTCAACCTGTTCTCTGGGTCGGACAGACTGAAATTCCGGCCGGATACTTCAGGGAAAATCCGGACGCCTGCCCGGTTGTCATTCGGGCGGGTTCGCTTGGCGCAAATTGTCCGGCGCGCCCGCTTTGCGTTGCAAGCAGTCATCGGATCCTGCTGCGGTCGCGGGTGGCTGAACTGGCTTTCTTGTCCTCCGAGGTTTTCGCCGAGGCGCTGGTCTGGGTGCAGTCAGGAAAAGCCAAACGCACAGCGCCCGACAAGCCGTTGACGATCACCCATCTTCTTATGGCATCCCACGAGGTGATCCTGGCCGATGGCGCGTGGGTCGAAAGCTTGCTTGCGGTGCCCGAGATGCTGCGTCTGTTGACTCCGGCGGACAGGGCAGAGCTGGAGAAATCCCTTGGTCCGCGACTCCACACCCAGCAGACCGCGCGCCCCTGCGTGACGCAAAAAGAAGCCATGATGTTGTTGAAAGAGAAATCCGCTACCGCCGATACGCGCCGTGCGCAGGCCGGGGCGGCGCACACTTGAAACCGCAGGAAACGGGTCGCACCCGGCGCGCGTCATTGCTAGATTTGGGCCATGACACAGCTACAGCCCCTTCAGCCAAACCAAGAGAGCGCTTACCACTACAAGGTGATCCGCCGGGCAATCGACCTGATCGATGAAACCGATGATCCCTTGCCGCTTGAAAGCATCGCTGCGGAGATGGGTATGAGCCCGGCGCATTTCCAACGCTTGTTCTCGCGCTGGGTCGGCGTCTCGCCGAAACGCTATCAGCAATACCTCACGCTGGGGCACGCCAAGACATTGCTGCGCGAGAAATTCACGACGCTAGAGGCGTCTCATGCGGTCGGCCTCTCGGGTGGCGGTCGCTTGCATGATCTGTTCCTGCGTTGGGAGGCAATGAGCCCGGGTGAATTCGCACGCAAGGGGCAGGGTCTCACGATCTCTTGGGGGTGGTTCGAAAGCCCCTTCGGCCCGGCCATCGTCATGGGAACGGAAAAAGGCATTTGCGGCATGGGTTTTGCCGCCGAGATGGGCGAAGAGGCAGCGCTCGGGGATCTAGTCGCGCGCTGGCCGCTCGCAACCTACATCGAAGATCCTGAAATGCTGCGTCCGTGGGTTTTGCGCGCCTTCGGAACGGGCGACAGCGCCCAGGACAGAACACCGCTCTTTCTGATCGGCGCTCCCTTTCAGATCAAGGTATGGGAAGCTCTCCTCGCGGTGCCCTCCGGACATGTGACCACATATTCCGAAATAGCGGAGGCGGTGGGCTCACCACGGGCAGTGCGTGCCGTGGGCACGGCGGTCGGGCGAAACCCGATAAGCTGGCTGATCCCCTGCCACCGCGCCCTGCGCAAATCGGGTGGCTTGGGCGGGTATCACTGGGGGCTTCCGATGAAACGCGCCATGCTCGCTCTCGAGGCGGCGCAAGCTGAAAATTCCTGCCCCTAAGGCGGCATTTTGCTGGTTTTGCCCTTTCTTTGTGATCTCGTGGGCATCATATTGCCTGCACATCAAGACGACGCCTCGCACGAACGGGGCCACAGGCAAAGGGCGCACAGATGAACCTTGGAAAGACTTCAATCGCATCGGCAGCGGTGGGCCTGCTGATGCTGGCCGGTTGTACGGATCCCGCGCAACTCGGCACCGATCCCAATTACAACAAGACACAACAAGGCGCTTTGATTGGCGCTGGGTCAGGTGCACTGGCAGGCGCTCTGATCGGCGGCAATGCCAAAAGTGCTGCGATCGGTGCGGCGGTGGGTGGCGCGGTCGGCGCCGGCGTCGGCTACAGTCTCGACCAGCAGGCAGCGGACCTG
>JASFFN010000421.1:0-3037 GCA_050124275.1 Roseobacter sp.
CGCCGATGCCGAAATCGTTGCCCGTACCGTCGGGCACGTCGTTGAATGTCGTGAGCGACACGATTGTCCGCGAGATGATGTTCCAGTCATCGTTGAGCCGGATCGGAATCACCGGCTCGATCTTCAGGTTCCAGCTGTGGCCCTTGTCATCCTCGCCGAGGTCCTTGTTGTAATCGAACTGGAAAGGCACGCTGATCAGCTTGGCGAGCGGGTTGTTCAGCTGGTTGCCGAGTGCGGCGGCATCCTGTTGCGCTTGCGCCAGCGCCGGCAGCCCCTGCCCGAGCAGGAAAAGACCAGCGACAGCGCAGGTCAGTCGGTTTTTCAATCCCATCATTTTCTCCTATGTCTTGCGCACGCCGCGCGACATCGAGGGGCGTGCTGTTTCAGTCGTGCGGATATCGGCATGAGAATGACGTTGGGGGAGGGAAGCAACACCGTTGAAGGTGCAAATCTTGCGCGATGCCGTTGATGCACTCAGGCCCGGTCCGGCTGGCCGGGCAGACCTGTGAAAAAACTACCTGGGATTGCTGTTTCGCAGGAGAGTCTCGCCGGGCAGTTCGCCGAAGGCGCGTTTGTAATACTGCGCGAACCGGCCCGAGCCCTCGAAGCCGAGCGACAGAGCCACGTTCTTGACCGATCGTGGATTGAGATCGGGCCACAACAGCAACTCACGCGCCGCCGACAACCGTTTCTTCAGCAAGAACTGTGCGGGCGACACACCGTGAACCTCGCAAAACGCGCGGTGCAGAGTTGTCACGCCGACGCCTGACGCCGCGCAGAGATCTGATATGGTTGCGGTCGCGGCATTATTCCTGAAGGCATCGAGTGCCTTGTCAACGACCCGAAGGCTCTGGGACAGTGCCGGGCGCACCACTGCCTCCCGCGCCGGATCTTGGTAAAGATATTGCGCGATATCCTCGATGATCAGCGCCTCAAGATGGTCGGGCAGCGCACAGAGCCCCGGACGCAGCGCATGCGCGAAGGCTTCCTCCATCCGGCGCAGAAGATTGCCTGTCAGCCTGTTTCTTGTGCCGGTGTCAACTGCGATGACCCTGCTGAATAACGCATCGGGTTCGATCTCGGTCGCGGCCATATGGGAAAGAACCTTGCACATACGCGCTTTTCTGTAGCCGAGGGTCAAGGTTTCCCGGGTTTTACCAAGGCCCGTGTATACACCCTCCCGGTTCCAGCAAAAAACGTCGTTTGCCTTTAGTTCCGCGCCATTGAGGCGTGGCGGTTCCTCCCACCATAGCGGGAACATGACGACGCCCCATTCAGGATCCGGTACAACATTTGTGGTGGATTCTCCAATCACGTTATACCGTACCAACGCAACGTCTCGCCCGATGACCCATCCCGCGTTCCGTCCGGCGTTTTGCTGACGCCCCAGATAAATCGTCTCAAGTTCCCGAAGCGGCACGCCGCGAACATATTCGCGATCGGTCCTGAAAGTGTTGGCATGCCGTTGCCAGTGGCCGCCTGGGCCGTGGACGAAGTGACCGCTCGCACTCATTTCTGCAACTCGGCGGTCAAGGGAACTGCCGGGCCGGAATGCAGCAATATCAAGGTTTTGAACGGTTTTCTCAAGGCGATAAAAAATGTCCGGTGCCTGAAGGCTTCAGTCGAAGTGCAAATTAGCTTGGGCAGAAAATAAAGCAATTTTGGAAAGTTTTGCACCCTCTTTTCCTTTTACTTGACAGCTCGCAACTTGTCACAGTGCGCACGGAAAGGACGACTGCTTTGTACGTCGGTTTTGTGCCGAGTCGCAGCGGGTAACCGGCAAGATCGCCGGGCAACAGGGAGCACATTATGGATACCGAGGTAACTCTGAAAAAAACGGACAACCTGCCGAAATTCCTACAGGACATGTTCGTCTACATCGACAAAGTCGACTTCGAGAGCCTGAAGACCTTCTTTGCAGACGACTTCCGGCTGTATTTCGCGCACTATGTCCTCGATGGAATTGATCGGGGGATCGGGTTCGTGGGCGCGTTCGACAAGCGGCTTCCCAAGTATCAGCACATCATGGGAGACATCTTTGTCGGCGACAACATCACGATCTTCGATGGCATCCTGAAGGTTTGGCTCGAGGACGGTTCGGTGGTGGAAACGCCGTTCTGGGACAAGATCGTGGTCGATCCCGACACCGGCAAGATCAAGACGATGTATGCGCTGTTCAGCATAGCGGCGGTGCCGGAGAAATACTGGGGCGATCTGAAGCCCGAGGACTTTGGCTAGGCGGTGGCGAAAAGACCGCAACTTATACCCTTTCAACCGCAAGACTTGGAGGGTTTAATAACAAGAACAGAAATTTCACGTCGTGAAGCACTTAAGAAAGGTGCAGTTTCGGGGCGGAGCTGGCCGTTGCCGGAGTTTTTGCGGCAACACCGACAAAAGGAGAATACATGTCTGACAGTTTCAGGGAAATCGACCCGCCGGCCTGGATGTTGAAGCTTTTCGCCTCAATCGACGCGCTGGATATGTCGGAGGGGTCGGGCTTCGAGATTTTTGACGACAATATCGTTATGCAATTCGGACCCACGGGCGCGACAGGCATCGAGGACGTGAAGAAGTTCTTCGTCAAGCTGGACGAACCTTTCATTACCAAGCATCTCGTGGATCGTGTGTTCCAGTATGGCAACGCCTATTTCATGCAGGGCAGCGCGCAGTTGCGCAAAAAGGACGATCCCACCGGTCCGATGCTTTCGGCGGCGCCCCTGTTCAACATCCTGTGGCTGAACGGCGAAGGCAAAATCATTCGCTACGTCGTGGACTTTGACCCGGAAGCCGCCGCGAAATCGGGCGCATTCTGATCTGACGCAGGCCCTCGCAACGCGAGGACCGTCAAAAGAATACATGCCCAAAGACATAGCCGAACGGACCGCCATCTGAGCCGGACTGGCGGTCTGAGCCTTGAAAAAAATGCGGCCGCCGCCGTGTGACCAACGGGAGAGAGTAATGAAAGACGCACAGAAAAAGACCTACGATAGCATCGCCGCGGCGCTGTCGCTGTCGACGCCGTTTGAAAAGATTACCG
>JASFFN010000422.1:0-3036 GCA_050124275.1 Roseobacter sp.
AAGCGCCAGAGTGCACCGAAGCCAACTTCAACCCGATCGGCACCGGACCGTTTGTCGTGACCGACTTCCGTCCCAATGACGTGATCCAGTTTGCAGCAAACGAAAACTACCGCATAGCCGGCAAACCGGCGTTTGCGACCGTGACCTTCAAGGGTGGCGGCGATGCGACCGCGGCGGGCCGCGCCGTCATGGAAACCGGTGAATTTGATTACGCCTGGAACTTGCAGCTTGCGCCCGACGTTCTTGCCAAAATGGCGGAAGGCGGCAAAGGCACGCCGATTGCCGCCTTTGGCACCCTGGTCGAACGTCTGGAAATGAACCTGACCAACCCGTCGCCCGATCTGCCGGAAGGCGAGCGGGCCACCGTCGCGCATCCGCATCCGTTCCTGTCCGACATGAACGTGCGCAAGGCGCTGTCCATGGCGATCGACCGCGAACTGCTGGTCGAAATCGGCTACGGACAGGCAGGGCGCCCGACGTGCAACCTTGTGCCGGCTCCTGCGCTCTACGCATCCGAGAACACCGAATGCCTGACGCAGGATATCGATGGCGCCAATGCTCTCCTCGATGAAGCCGGGTGGGTGGACAGTGACGGCGACGGCGTCCGCGACAAGGACGGGGTGAAGCTTTCGATCCTGTATCAGACCTCGACCAACGCCGTGCGCCAGGATTTCCAGGCGCTGATCAAGGACTGGTGGAGCCAAATCGGTGTCGAAACCGAATTGCGCAACCTCGACGCATCGGTGTTCTTCGGGGGTGATCCCGGCTCTCCGGATACGTTCCAGAAATTCTATGCGGATGTCGAAATGTATGCCAACAACTTCGATGGTACCGACCCTCAAGCATACCTTTCAGCCTACCGTTGCGGCAATGAACCCAAACCGTCCAGCCAATGGCAGGGCGAAAACATCAACCGCTTCTGCGATCCCGAATACGACGCGCTGCTGGATGAACTTGCCCGCACGGGCGAGCTCGAGAAGCGTGGCGAGATCGCGAAAAAGCTGAACGACATGCTGACCAAAGACAGCTACACCATCGTTCCGCTGGTGGATCGCGGTCGCGTCTCCGCGCACTCCAACACGCTGGGTGGTGTCATCCTGAACACCTGGGACAGCGAACTTTGGAACGTTGCGGACTGGTATCGCATCGGAAACTGATGTGAAATTGAACAGGGCGCGGGCCATTCCGCGCCCCGTTTCGCTTTCTGGCAGCTTCACGCTTGCCAACGACGGGCAAGTCCCCAACCATAACAAGAACACTGCCTTGAGAATGCTCGCATGCTGACATACACGATCCGGCGACTGGTCCTGTCGATCCCGACCTTGCTATTCATCAGCATCGTCATCTTCCTGCTGCTGCAACTGGCGCCGGGCGATCCGATGGCGCAAGTGCCGCTGACCGTTCCCCCGGAAGTCAAGGAAAAGATGCGTGAAGCACTGGGGCTGGGGGCGCCAATCCACGTGCAGTACTGGAAATGGCTGGTGCAGTTCTTCTGGATCGAACCGCAGGTACTGATTGATCACTGGTTCGGCACAACGTTTTCCGAAGGAAAACTTCGCGTCATTTCATGGCAAACGCGCTCGCCGGTGATGGACATTGTGATGCAGCGCATGCCTCAGACGCTTTGGGTCGTGGGCATGTCCTACATTGTCGGCATCCTGATTGCGCTGCCCATTGGCATCTACTCGGCCTACAAACAATATTCCGTATTCGATCAGGCCGGCACGTTCATCTCGATGATCGGCTTTTCGATCCCGCCGTTTTTCTCCGGGGTCGTGGTGATCGTCATCTTCTCGGTCAATCTGGGGTGGTTCCCCTCGATTTACGACACCACACATGTCGTGACGGACTGGGAAAGCTTCAAAGTGCAGTTGCAACAGATGGTCATGCCGGTGATGGTGCTCGCCCTACAGACAACGGCGCAGATCAGCCGGTTCATGCGCGCCTCGATGCTTGACAACCTCAATCAGGACTACGTGCGCACAGCCCGCGCAAAAGGGCTGAAGGAAAGCGCCGTCGTTCTTGTCCACGTTCTGCGCAATTCCATGATCCCGATCATCACAGTGATCGCATTGGGTGTGCCGTCAATTTTTGGCGGAGCCATCATCACCGAAACGCTTTTCAAGGTGAACGGCATCGGGCAGCTTTTGCTGACGGCGCTGTTCGCCAACGATCTGCCCATGGTCATGACCCTGACCTTCATTTTCGCCATCCTGATCGTGGTTTTCAACCTGATCGCAGACGTCCTCTACGGCGTGCTGGACCCGAGGATCCGCTATGACTGACCAAAACGCAGAGTTGGAAACCTTCGGCGCGCTCAAGGACAAGGAGCCACAAAAGGAACCGCGCTCGCAGTGGAAGGACGTCTGGGACCAGTTCCGCAAGCACAAGGGCGCGCTGATCGGCGGTGGCTTTTTGCTGTTCATCACTCTTTTCGTGCTCGTCGGGCCGCTTCTGTGGCAGGTAGATCCAAAGGCGCTGGATATCAGAAACAAGGACCTGCGGCCCATCTACACGCTGCTGTGGGACAGCGACGCCAAGGTGCTCTGGTCGCGCCCCTTCGGCACGGACAACCTCGGGCGCGATATCATGGCGACGCTGATCGCAGGCGGTCAGGCCTCGCTGGCGGTGGGCTGGGCAGCCATGATCCTGTCACTGGTCATCGGCACGACCGTCGGCGTCGTGGCGGGATACTTCAAGAAACTGGACGGCATCCTGATGCGGCTGACGGATCTGTTTCTGTCGCTGCCGATCCTGCCGCTGCTGCTCGTGGCCGTGACGCTCTTCCGGCAACCCCTGCGTGCCGCCTTCGGCCCCGAAGGCGGGATGTTCATTCTCATCGTTGGCGTCATCGGCATCACCTCATGGATGCCCACAGCGCGGATCGTCCGGGGTGAAATTCTGGCGCTGAAGGAGCGTGAATTCGTCCTCGCGGCGCGGTCGATCGGGACGACGCCTTTTCTGATCATCCGGCGCCATCTTCTGCCCAATGTGATCTCGCCAATCATGGTCTCGGCCACGCTGGGCCTTGCAACG
>JASFFN010000423.1:0-3029 GCA_050124275.1 Roseobacter sp.
TTGTTTTCAAGGACACGCCGCATTCGATCTTTGGCGAAGAGGCGGGCCGGCATCGCAATGTGCTGTCGATCCGCCTGCAGCCGAATGAAGGCATCACGCTGGGGGTTACCATCAAGGAGCCCGGGCCGGGGGGCATGCGTCTCATCGACGTACCGCTGGACATGACCTTTGCGGACGCACTCGGCCCTGACGGGGGCCAGTCCGTGGATGCCTACGAGCGCCTCATCATGGATATCATCCGCGGCAACCAGACGCTTTTCATGCGCGGCGACGAGGTCGAGGCGGCGTGGGCCTGGACCGATCCGATCATCCAGGGGTGGATAGATCGCGGGGAGGTGCCGAAACCATACCCGAGCCACAGTGACGGACCGATCGCGTCATCGCAACTGATGCACCGCGACAAACGTCAGTGGAGAAAGGTCTGAGCGATGCAATTCATTGAATACGCGGATCGGGAAATGGCGGCGATGGGGCTGGCGGATCGCCTTTCGGGTTCACTCGGAAAGCACCTGATGAACCGGGACGCCGTCAGCCTTGCAGTGCCGGGCGGAACGACCCCCGCGCCAGTGTTCGATGCGCTGTCGGCGGTCGATCTGGAGTGGGAGCGTGTCACAGTCATGCTCACGGACGAGCGCTGGGTGCCCACGGGCAGCGATCGGTCAAATGCCTCCCTGATCCGGGCGCATCTGCTTCAGTCGCGGGCCGCGCGCGCGCGTTTCATTGCCTTTTATCAGGAGGGGCTTGCGGCGGAAGCCGCTGCTGTTCATCTGTCAAAGGAACTGGAGGCTCACTTGCCGCTGTCTTTGGTTCTGCTGGGCATGGGGGCGGATATGCACACGGCATCCCTTTTCCCCGGCGCAAAGGGGCTGGCCGCGGCGCTGGCACGGGATGCACCGGCGGTCTGCGCCATCGAAACCGAGACCCAGCCGGAACCGCGGGTGACGCTGAGCGCCCGGGTTTTGAATGCGGCGATCGAAAAACACCTTGTCATCTTCGGGGCCGACAAACGGGAGGCGTTCGAGGCGGCGGCCGGGCTTGATCCGACCGTTGCCCCCATCAACGCCGTCATCGAGGGAGGATTTGTGCATTGGGCTCCATGAGACCGCAGTGGGACGCTCTGCAAGCGCGCCTGCATGAGACGACAGACAGGAAAATCCTGTCGCTTTTCGACGACGCTGACCGCGCCGCGGCATTCAGCGTGCGGGCTGGCGACATGCTGTTTGATTATTCCAAGACGAATATCGATGCGCAGACGCTTGATGTGCTGTTGAAACTGTACGAGGCGGCTGACGTGGCGGCGAAGCGAGACGCCATGTTCGCGGGCCAGCCCATCAACGACACGGAAGGGCGCGCGGTGCTGCACACGGCTTTGCGCAACCTTGATGGCGGACCGGTGCGTGTTGACGGAAAAGACGTCATGCCCGGCGTCCTGTCGACGCTTGAGCGGATGCGCGCGTTCGCGGAAGAGGTGCGCAACGGTCCGGTCACGGATGTCGTCAATATCGGCATCGGCGGCTCGGACCTCGGCCCGGCCATGGCCGTCGATGCCCTGGCCCCTTATCGTGACGGGCCCCGATGTCATTTCGTGTCGAATGTCGACGGTGCGCATATTGCCGATACGCTGCGGGGCCTCAACGCCAGAACGACACTCGTGATTGTCGCATCAAAGACCTTCACGACAATTGAAACCATGACGAATGCCAGAACGGCACGCGCCTGGATGCTCGAGCAGGGCGGCGATCCGGGTACTCAGTTCGCGGCGTTGTCGACAGCGGAAAAACTGACCAGCGAATTCGGTATTCCCGGTGCGCGCGTGTTCGGTTTCGAAGACTGGGTCGGCGGGCGCTATTCGATGTGGGGGCCGATCGGGCTGTCGCTGATGATTGCCATTGGCCCCAAGGCCTTTGATGCGTTCCTGCGCGGTGGACAGGCCATGGACCGCCACTTTCAGGCGGCGGCACCGCGCGAAAACCTGCCGGTCCTGCTGGCACTCGTCGGTATATGGCACGCGCAGGTCTGTGGATATTGCAGCAGGGCCGTTTTGCCTTACGACCAGCGCCTTGCCCGCTTGCCGGACTATTTCCAGCAACTCGAGATGGAGTCGAACGGCAAGAGCGTGCAGATGGATGGCAGCGAAGTGCTGGTCGCCAGCGGGCCCATCGTTTGGGGGTCCGCCGGCACGAACGGTCAGCACGCCTTTTATCAGCTTTTGCATCAGGGCACCCGCGTTGTGCCCTGCGAATTCCTCGTGGCCGCGGAAGGGCATGAGCCGGAACTGGCGCATCACCACAAACTGCTCGTCGCGAACTGCCTCGCGCAGTCCGAAGCCTTGATGCGCGGCCGGTCTCTGGACGAAGCCCTCGACCAGATGAAGAAAGCCGGTTTTCAAGGCGATGAGTTGCAGCGTCAGGCGCGCCATCGGGTCTTTGCCGGCAACAGACCCTCGGTGACCCTGATCTATCCCAAGCTAGACCCTTTCACACTGGGTCAGATCATCGCTCTTTACGAACACCGCGTGTTCGTCGAGGGCGTCATTCTCGGGATCAATTCTTTCGATCAATGGGGGGTGGAACTTGGGAAAGAACTCGCAACCTCGCTGCAACCGATCCTGGAAGGAGAAAGGACGGCGCAAGGCAAGGACGGCTCCACGGCTCAACTGGTCGAGTACGTGCTGAGACACAAGGCGGACTGATAGTCATCCTGGCACATGACGGCTTTGGAAAAGGCCCCGTGTTTTTTTGATCGTGCGTCTCGGCGCGTTCGGAACTGAAGCGCTGGGGTGGCATGCAATTAAAACGCGACAAGCCCGAACAGAGTGCTCTCTGTGTCTTGCAGTGTTGCATCCCGCAGTGCAGTTTGTCTTCACAGAGACGCGTATTGCCGATTTGCCGGAGACGCAGGCAGGAGGAACAGCAATGCTTGGCCAGATGATGACGGCGCCACTCCTTATTTCCGGTCTCGTCGCGCACGCCGAGCGCTACCATGCCGATACGGAAATCGTTTCCGTCAACACCGGTGGCGGCAAGGAA
>JASFFN010000424.1:0-3027 GCA_050124275.1 Roseobacter sp.
ATTCGCGGCGCCATTCTCCCGGACCACCGTCGCGCGGTCGTGCGCCCCCGCAATTTCCCGTGCCAGTGTGCTCATGATTTCCGGTGTCAGGTCACCCCGCAGCGCGATTTCGTCCAGAATGTTTTCCTGTTCGAACCGAACCATCTCCACCGCCGCATCGACAAGATCGCCTGACCCGTCGAGCGCAAGCCCGGCGCCATCGCGCGTGATGCGGCGCACCCCAAGATAAATACCCGGAGACGTCTCCTTGTTCAGCGCGAATTCCTTTTCGCAGGCCGCAAGCCGGATAGCGGGCGTCGAGAAGTCCGCGTAAGGCAGTTTGACCGCCCTTTTCAGTTTGTAGGCGCGTTCGCCGACAAGGAATACGGCAGAGATATGTGTCTCGATGAGGTCAACCCGGTCGACAGTTTCATGTGTCGCCGGGTCGGCCAAAAAAGCCAGTACGGCGCTTTGATCCTCGACAATCATCCCGGCATCCCAATCGGTCATTTCGCTCGAACGCATATTACTATTTCACAGGCTGCGACGTATTGAGGTGCATCAAATCGCGAGCAGACAACATCGTTTCGAGATCGCAGCCGCCGGGTCGCCGATCCTTGGTACAGGTTGATCCTGATGTCCCGTCTGGCAACGATCATGGCAGAAAAGTATGCAAATTTACGTATTTATGAGGATTCTTCCGCTCTCGAAGCTTCGAATGCGCTGCACCCTGTCGCCCGATACCTGACAATGCTGGATTTTTCGAATTCGAACAGGCATTCTCGTGGCGAACCCGCCTGCCTTGGCGTTTGCAAATGGGGATGAGGGCAGAAGACCGGTCGATGTGCGTCTCCCGTCCGCGCTGATTGCCGAGGTAGTGGCGCTCAATGTCAACGCCGTCTGGACCAGGCACCGATTTGCCCTGCCGCCAAAGCCGGACACAGGAAAGGAGATATCGAAAGTGGCTGCACTCAACAAAGTTCCCAATGATCTTCTCATACTTGTTTGCGATGCGCGCAAGGCATTGTTGATGACAAACGCGGGATCGCCTGCGCGCCCGCAACTGCACATCGAAGAGCACATCGAAGCACCCGAGGGCGCGGAACGCGTCGCGGGCAATGACCGCCGCGGCAAGCGCTATGATGGCGGCGGAACAGGGGGCTCTTTCCGAGCGCGCAGTTCGATGGAAACCAGCGACACCGACCATGAGCGCGCCGCTGAATTTGCCTCGGAAATTGTCGAAAAGGTCACTGCGTTCCGGCGCGAGAAACCCATTGGACAGATCCTCCTGGTTGCGCCGCCGGCCTTTCTTGGAGTGCTTCGCGCCAAGGTAACGGATGAAATCGAAAGCCTGATTGTCTCGGAGATACCGAAACACTTTACGGATTTGCCGGTTGCCGAAATTCAAAAATCGCTGGTCGAGACATGGTGAGGCATTCGCATTAATCGTAGGCCCGCGAGCAGCCTCCAAGCCTTGTCCGCAGTGATGTACCCATTGGGCGCGCGCAAAAGGCTCCCGGCCGATGTGTGCGGCTTGTCATGCAATCAGAGAGAAAACGGGTTAGTGATGGATCGTAGCGGTTGTCTCGGTGCACCCGTGGGTCACTTTGCGCGGCTTCCGGAGGCAGCTTTGACATAGTCGACCAAATCATTGAAACTGCGCATTTTCGGATAATCAGCCTCTGGCATATCGAGACCAAAACGTTTCCCCAGCGCCGTCACCAGGTTGAGAAAATCAAGGGAATCAATGTCGAATTCCTCGCGCATGTCCTGCGTCCGGTCGATGTCCTCGAGGGCAATATCCGGCGCGATACGGCGCAATTCCGATGCCACGGCAGAGGCGATGTTTTGTTCGGTCATAGTTTGTCGGGCTCTTGCAGATTTTCGGCAATGGCCTTAAGAAATTGAGCGCCCCGGTGACCGTCGCTGACGCGATGATCCGCGGCGAGGGTAATGCTCGCCATCAGGCGCGGTACGATCTGCCCGTCATGCACCGCCGGTTCGAGTTTTGGCGTTCCAATGCCGACGATGGCTACTTGCGGCGGATAGATGACGCCATACAGCTGGTCGACGCCGCGTTCGCCAAGGCTGGAAAGGGTAATGGTTCCGCCGAACGTACTGGCGCGAAACCGGCCGGCGCGCACGTTGGTTACAAGATCCCGCATCTCTTTCATCAACACCTCTAGATCGAGTGAATCGGCATTCATGACCGCCGGAGCCACGACGCCGCCCTTGCGAAGGCGAATGGCAAGGCCGGCATTGACCTCGCCCGCCGGGGAAAACTTGCCGTTTTCGAAATGACCGTTCATCTCGGGATATTTAAGGGCCGCCCTCGCAAGCGATTTCAGGTAGAGACCGGCAAGCATATACCGGTCGTCCGGCGGGCGCGTGTCATTTATTTTGGACAGAAAGCTTTCCGCATTCGTGAGGTCGACGTGATGCGCGAGATAATAATGGGGTATTTCGCGTTTCGAGCGCGACATCGCCGCGGCGAGTCCGCTGCGCAGGTCTGAAGGGGACCCGCTTTCCCCCGCGGCATAGGCGCTAACATCATCGCGGTGGACGATCGCATCCGGACTTTTTGCAATGCGCGCCAGATCGATTCCCTGCCGCGCGGCCAGCCGCCTTGCCGCAGGCGTTATGCGAAGTCGAGGCGCCGCCATCTGCGCGGCCGGGAGGCTGCTGTCCTGCGGTTGCGGAATTTCCGGTGCCGGACTGTCCGGGGGGGGGATTTCGGGGCCCGGCTGTGGCGGCGGTGTCTCACTCGGCGCCGGATCCTCGGGCGAGGGTGGTTCGGGGGCCGGATCGGCGGGCTTCGGCACTTCCGGTTCGTCCGGCTCACTGCCAGCTGCGTCCCCTGCGCCAGCCGTATGCCCGATCCGCGCGAGCGGTGTACCGACGGGTACCTTCCGGCCCAGATTCACGAGCCATTCCTGCAGAACGCCTTCATCAAAGCATTCGATCTCGATCACGCCTTTCTGGGTCTCGATTGCCGCGATGATGTCGCCGCGATGGACCGCATCGCCCGGTGATATCAGTTGTTCGACC
>JASFFN010000425.1:0-3025 GCA_050124275.1 Roseobacter sp.
CTGGCGTATGCGACGGATCGCAAACAGGGAAAATCCGCAGCTCGCAGCGGCGCAACCGGTACGATCATGGATCACGCCGACGTCCGCCGTATGCTGACGACGATGAGAGCAGATGTTTTTGCCGCAAGAGCCATCGGTCTTTCCTGTGCCGTCGCGATCGACATGGCGCACGCGACGGGAAACCCCGATTGGCATGCGCGCGCGGCGTTGTTGACGCCTGTCGCCAAGAGTTTCGGGACCGATACCGGTATCGCAGTTTCAGAAACTGGTGTTCAGGTCCACGGCGGCATGGGATACATTGAGGAAACCGGGGCGGCACAATTCAGCCGGGACGTGCGGGTGACAGCCATTTACGAAGGCACCAATGGCATTCAGGCGATGGATCTTGTCGGACGCAAGATGATGGATGGCGGCGATGCCGCCTACCGCTTGCTGGACGAAATCGAAATCTTCGCGGAAGAGGCGCGCGCGCAGCTGCCGGATCTGGCCGAGGCTGTCTGGCAATCCGCCGAGACCCTGCGCGAGACGACGGAATGGTTCGTCTCCCGAACCGACATGAATGATCGCTTCGCGGGCGCCGTCCCATACCTGCGGGGCTTCGCGCGTGTGTTGGGAGGCTATTTCCACCTCAAGGCCGCCATCGCGGAACGTGGAAGAACCCGAGAGGCGCTGGCGCGCTTTTACATCCTGCGGCTGTTGCCGGAGCATACGGCGCTGTTCGCGCATGCCCAGCAAGGCGCTGCGGACCTCTATGCGATCGGCGTGGATGAACTGGCCGCGTGATGAATGAACGACCACCACAGGGATTGCGCTATCCTTGGCGTGATCCGCCTGCGGAGGGCGACGCGCTGGAAGTCGCGGAAGGCATCCTGTGGATGCGGTTGCCGCTCCCGATGAAACTGGACCATGTGAATGTCTATGCGTTGGCTGATGACGACGGGTGGACGCTGATCGACACCGGTTTTGCATCACGGCGCACGAAAGCGATCTGGCGGAAACTGCTGTCGGGACCGCTTGGGGACAAATCCGTGTCGCGCGTGGTCGTCACGCATCACCACCCGGATCACGTGGGGCTCGCGGGCTGGTTTCAGTCGGAGTTTGGAGCCGAACTCGTGACCACGCGCACCGCCTGGCTTTTTGCCCGTATGCTCCGACTCGACGAACAAGACGTACCGGCGCCTGAAACGGTGGCGTTTTACCAAAGCGCGGGAATGTCACCGGACATCCTGGCGCGTCGAAAAACGGAACGCCCCTTCAACTTTGCGGATGTCGTGGCGCCGATGCCGCTGGGCTTCACCCGGATCAAGGAGGGTGATGAAATCCGCATGGGAGGGCGCACCTGGGCCGTGCACGTCGGCAATGGCCACGCGCCGGAACATGCCACCTTCTGGAGCCGCAACGATAACCTCGTGATAGCGGGCGATCAGATCCTCCCCTCGATAAGCCCCAACATCGGTGTCTATGCAACGGAGCCGATGGCGGACCCGGTGGGGGATTGGTTGCAAAGCTGCGAGCGCTTTTCGCAGCTGGCCCGCCCGTCGCATCTTGTGCTCGGCGGACATAAGTTGCCATTTTCCGGCCTGCCTCTGCGCATGCATCAACTGATCGAGAACCATCACGGCGCATTGGAGCGCCTGCTTGACTTTCTGGATACGCCAAAGCCGGCGGGTGCGTGTTTCGCGCCGCTTTTCAAACGGACAATTGGCGAGGCAGAGTATGGTCTTGCTCTTGTCGAGGCCGTCGCTCATCTGAACCATCTTTACCAGAAAGGGCTTGTCACGCGTGATCGTGCCACAAACGGCGCATGGGTCTATCGGCGGAAATCATGAGTGCCCGGCGACAGCCTCAAACCTGCCGAAACACAGAAAGATCGGATAATCGCAGCCTTTCGGATGAGCCGTGTCGTGCGTGAAAGCGTCTTTTGGCCGCAAGTGCAAAGTCTCATTGCCTCTTCAGGACGGGACGGGATTTTCGTAGCATTTGCGTGACAGCGGCGCGCGATTCCGTTACGGAGACGCCAACAAGCGCCTTCAAGAGCAAAAGGAACTGCGTCAATGGCAGATTACAAGCACGGCGAGATGAATATCGAAACGCAGGAAAAGACCTTTGATGGATTCATGCGTTGGACGACGCGGATCGTCATCGGAATAATTCTTCTGATAATCTGGATGGCTATTTTCATCACCTGATGGTCCACCTGTCATTTCGGAATAGCCTGCGCGTGACGATTGCCTGCCTCGCGACGGCAAGCCTGTGCGCCTGCGCTGTCGGATCTGCCGATGACGCGTCTGTCGACGAGGTTTCGCGCGCAGCCTATGTTCCGATCGAAAGCCCGAGTCTCACGCTGCTGACCGTGGTCAACAACAAGACCGGCGCGGGCGGCCACACGGCACTGATCGTTTCCGGCAGCGAACGCGTCATCTTTGATCCCGCGGGGTCCTTCCGTCACGAGCAGGCAACCCGCCGTCGCGACGTCATCTATGGTTTTTCACCGGGGTGGGAGAAGACCTACAAAAGCGCACATGCCCGCAGCACTTTTCACGTCGTGACACAGGAGATCGAAGTGTCTCGGCAGCAGGCCGAGATCGCGCTGAATCTTGTCAAGAACAACGGCTCTGTCCCGGATGCGTTCTGTACCAACGCAACGGCCTCAATTCTGCGTCAGGTGCCGGGGTTCGAGGACATTTCGGTAACGTTTTATCCGGTTAAGCTGATGGAACAAGTCGCCGAACGTCCCGGTGTCGTGACCGAAAAATACTACGAGAATGACGAGGGGGATGTGCTGGACGGGATCGTCGTGTCGGACGTCTGATCGCCGTCACCCGAACAGAAAGAGCATGCCATAAAGCGACAGCGCGCCTCCAATGATCGCCGCAAATACATTTTTCGTGGCAAGGCCCAGCAACAGCGTGACGATGGCTGCAGTCAGTCGCGCGGCATCTGGCTGGCCGCCCGTCGCCGGGGGCCAGACAATGAGAGGCGACACAAGGGCCGGCAGTATGGCCACGGCGGTATAGCGCAGATG
>JASFFN010000426.1:0-3021 GCA_050124275.1 Roseobacter sp.
CACGATCACGGCATCCGAAATGCCGGCCCAGGCGCGTCCGAATTTCTGCAGATCGACTTCGACGGCAATCACACCGAGAACATCGGAACCGGATTGAACGCGTCGCGAATAATAAAACCCGTATCCGCCCGCTTCTCTCGCCGCGACGGTAAAGACCGTGGCGTTCGAGCGCAAAGCATCGACAAAATAGGCCTCCGAGCGGTGCGCGGAGCCCAGCCGGTTGCGGTCCGTGGCGGCGACGGTGCGTCCGTCAATATCGAACAGCATCAGCGAAGCAGCGCCGATTTCCTCGACAAACGAAATAAGGCGCCGCGTTGATGCGGTGTAGTCGCCCGAAGTCAGCGCGCCGATCAGTTCCGGGTCGCGGGCAAGCAACTGCGGGACGATTGCGTTCTGGCGCAACTCGGCGAGCAGGTTGCCGCTGTAGAGAGCCAGACGCAGTTCCGCCCGGCTGCGTGTGCTGTCGGTGAAGCGGTCCGTAAGCAGCTTGTTGGTGACAGACACCACGATCACGGCGACGACAAGCAGAATACCGACGGCCATGCGGACCCGCCAGTTCCCCGCAAATGCAACCTGTTCTGATGAAACGTCGCGCTCCATGGAAAGAGACTACGCCGAAGGCGCAGTCGGGCTCAAGTCACGCAGAGGCGAATGCAGAGGAGAGTGCGCGGAAGAGCGCCTGCCCGTCCGTTCCGCCGTGCACGGGATCCGCCGCGCGCTCCGGATGCGGCATCATTCCCAGAACGCGACGGTTCTCCGACAGGATTCCGGCTATGTCCGCCTTGGCGCCGTTGGGATTGTCCTGATAGCTGAATGCCACGCGATCCTCGCCCTGCAATCTCGCGATCGTTTCATCATCCGCAAAGTAATTGCCGTCATGATGCGCTATCGGGATTTCGATGATGTCACCGGCATTGTAGCCTTCGGTGAAGACCGACGCAGAAGTTTCCACCCTGAGCCCCACCGTCCTGCAGATATACTTGAGGCCCGCGTTGCGCAGCAGCGCACCGGGCAACAGGCCCGTTTCGGTCAGAACCTGAAATCCGTTGCAAATCCCGATCACGTAGCCCCCGCGTTCCGCATGACCTGCGACCGCTCTGCATATGGGAGAATTCGCGGCGATGGCACCGCATCTGAGGTAGTCTCCGAAGGAAAACCCGCCCGGAATACCGATGATATCAATGCCTTGGGGGAGATCGGTGTCTTTGTGCCAAACCTTCGAAACTGTGGCGCCTGCGTTCTCGAATGCCACGGCGAGGTCCCGGTCGCAGTTGGATCCCGGAAAGACAACCACCGCTGCGTGCATCAAAGCATCTCCACCGTGTAGGATTCGATGACAGTGTTGGCCAAAAGTTTTTCACACATTGCCGCGACATCCGCCTCGGTCGCGCCTTCAGCAAGGTCCAGCTCGATCACCTTGCCCTGCCGCACGCCGTTCACGCCCTTGAACCCGAGGGCGCCCAAGGCGTGACGCACCGCCTCGCCCTGGGGGTCCAGCACACCGCTTTTCAACATGACATGTACACGCGCTATCATCTTGTCCTGCTCCTGCAAGTGCCCGGATTGGCTCAATTGATAAGGGTCGGTTTGCTCATCGGCGTCGCCTTCTTCGGCATGACGCCAAGCCGGTGCGCCACTTCCGTATAGGCATCGGCCAGATTGCCGAGATCACGCCGAAAGACATCTTTGTCGAGCTTCTGGCCGGTTTCGATGTCCCACAGCCGGCAGCTGTCGGGACTGATCTCGTCCGCGACCACCAGCCGCTGAAAATCGCCCTCGTAGACGCGCCCTATTTCGATCTTGAAGTCCACCAGACGGATGCCGACGCCCAACATCAGGCCGGACAGAAAATCGTTGACCCGCAACGCCAGACTGAGGATGTCGTCCATGTCCTGCTGGCTGGCCCACCCGAAGGCCGCAATATGTTCTTCCGTCACCAGCGGATCGCCGAGACTGTCGTCCTTGTAGCAGTATTCCACGATGGGACGCGGCAATTGCGTGCCTTCCTCGATCCCGAGACGCTCGGAGAATGATCCCGCGGCGTAGTTGCGCACAATCACTTCAAGCGGAATGATATCCACGCTGCGTACGAGTTGTTCGCGCATGTTCAGACGTTTGATGAAATGCGTCGGAACCCCGATCTGGGCGAGCCCCGTCATGAAAAACTCGGACAGCCGGTTGTTGAGCACGCCCTTGCCCTCGATAACCGCTTTTTTCTGCGCGTTATAGGCAGTCGCATCATCCTTGAAATACTGCACCAGCGTCCCGGGCTCCGGACCTTCATACAGAATCTTTGCCTTGCCTTCGTAGATTTTCTTGCGCCGGGCCATTGGCGTCCTTTCGCGAAAGGGCTCCTTTCAGAGCCGTGATGCGCTTCTATTAGTGCAAGCCCCGCCTTGCTGCAAGCCAAGGCATCTTGCGAAAGCCCGCCTAAACTCGCATATCTGTGTGAACGGCAGAAATATCTTCGGGAGACCATCACATGACCACCTTCGACGATCGCGAAAACGCCTTCGAAAACAAATTCGCCCATGATGCGGAGATGCAGTTCAAAGCCGACGCGCGGCGCAACAAGCTTCTTGGGCTCTGGGCGGCGGAGCTTTTGGGCAAGTCCGGTGCAGAAGCGCAGGAATATGCCAAGGAGGTCGTGAAGTCAGACTTCGAAGAAGCCGGGCACGAGGACGTCTACCGCAAAGTCTCCGGTGATCTGGGCGACAGGGCGGACGAAGCGACGATCAGAGCGAAAATGGCTTCTTTCCTCGTCGAGGCTAAGCGTCAGTTGATGGAAGAGAGCTGATCTTTCTGCACAGCAATGCTTGAAACCGCGCCACTGATCCCGGCGCGGTTTTTTTGTTAAAATGGCACGTTCATCTCGTTAGAATCTGCCCCCTTCATGAAAAAGATGAATATTATGAGTTTGCTTCATGGCGGTGGGCGTGACATGAGACCTTCAGAAAACGCCGGAGCATCCCATGTCCAATCCCCTGACCGAACTTCTTTCCGAGAAAGGTACTCTTCTGG
>JASFFN010000427.1:0-3018 GCA_050124275.1 Roseobacter sp.
GCCATCATCTGCGGTTTGACGGCCACGAGCACGATCTCGGGACTGTCGGGCAAGGCCTCGTTCAACCGCGCACCAGTTGCCTTCAGCCAGTCGGACGGATTGGGCTCCACGACCCAGACGGACTTGAACGGCAACCCGCCTGCCAGCCATCCGGCAAGCATGGCCGATCCCATCTTGCCGCAGCCCAGAAGGACCAATCCCCGGACTGCAATTGCGCTGTCTTTCATGTCTGATCCCCCGACGTCTTCACCTCGGGGGAGAGTGTTACGCGCGTCCGTAGGCCTCTGCAATGGCCACCTGCAACGCGGCTTGCGGCGTCTGGTTGCCCCAGACCAGCAATTGAAGCGCGGGGTAATAGCGCTCGGCGCTCATGACCGCAGCACCGATCATCGTGTCGATCTGTTCGGCGCTCGCGACATTGCCGCCCGCCAGGACCAGCCCGTAGCGATACACCATCAGTTTCTGCTCCGGCCAGTAGGTGAAGGCCCCGGCCCAGCATTGATCGTTCACGTGGTTCAGCAGTTCGTAAAGCGCCGGCAGTTTTTCTTCCGGCGGTTCCATGTCGAAGGTGCAGACCATCCGAAGCGTCTCGTCATAGGACGACCACGCAAGCGTGAGCGAGTAGGTGCGCCACTGGCCTTCCACGGCCATGGCGATCTGCTCGTCGGAAATCCTGTCGAAATCCCATTCGTGATGGGCGGCAAGATGCTCGACAATGTCGATGGGATGTATGTCGTCTTCTAGGAGTTGCTCTGACAAGGCCATGTGTCACCTCTTTTTCTGTCATCCTAGCGGCGCGGGCTGCTCGGTGCCTCAACAGCTAGTTGCCTGCTCTAGAGAACGGGGCGATCCCCCGCGCCTCTACCAGATATGGTGCGGCGTGAAATTGCATCTGGCAACCCCTTTTCTTGCGGCATCCCACAATAAGTTGTGGATAGCGCGCAATTCGGCCCAAAACCTCGGCAGAGATTGACAAACGGTAAAGTATTGTTGCGCGATCGGTTTACCTGCAAACGGGGTCGAAGACTTTATCGGCCCCGGGATACGCCAGTGCAGACAAAAGCAGATGGCACTGCGCGCCAGCGCGACAGATGATCTATTTTTTCGCTTCCAAAGCGTCCAGTCGCGCTTTGAGCGCTTCATTTTCTTCGCGGGCTTTTTGCGCCATCGCGCGCACCGCATCGAATTCCTCGCGGGTGACAAGGTTGCGATCGGCCAGCCACCTGTCCACAAGGCCTTTCATGGCCGTTTCCGCCTCGTCGCGCGCGCCCTGAGCGACGCCCATGGCGTTTGTCATAAGCTGGGAAATATCGTCCAGCATCTTGTTGCGGGTTTGCATGTCATCTCTCCCAATGGCTTGCGACCTATATGGCGTTCCACAGGCGACTGCGCAAGGTTGACTTCGCCTTCAGGCAAGAGGCATGCATGCGTCATGAAAGCCATGTTGCCCTTTCCGGATATCTCGCCAGAGATTTTTTCGATCTCCGTTTTCGGCATCGAACTGGCGCTGCGCTGGTATGCGCTGGCCTACATCGTGGGGATCGTTCTTGGCTGGCGGCTGGCGGTGCGCGCTGTCCGGCAGCCCCGGCTGTGGAAAAGCGACACGCCGGTCATGTCCGCGCCCCAACTCGAAGACCTGCTGACATGGATTGTACTTGGCGTCATCCTCGGCGGACGGCTGGGATACGTGATTTTCTATCAACCGGGATACTATTTGCAGAACCCGGCCGAAATACTGGCCGTCTGGCAAGGCGGCATGTCGTTTCACGGCGGGTTGCTGGGCGTGATCGCAGCCGCGTGGATGTACACATGGCGACATCAGATTTACCGACTGGGTGCGGCGGACGTGATTGCCCTCGGCGTGCCCCCCGGGCTTCTGCTCGGACGGCTAGCGAATTTCGTCAACGCCGAATTGTGGGGGCGCCCGACCACGCTGCCGTGGGGCGTCGCGTTTCCGGGCAGCGCCGCGCAGGATTGTCCGGGCGTTGAAGGCCTCTGCGCGCGTCATCCCTCGCAGCTTTACGAAGCAGGTCTGGAAGGCCTTCTGCTGGGGGCGCTGCTCATCTGGCTCGTCTGGTTTCGGGGTGCGCTGCACAAACCCGGTCTTGTGACCGGCGTTTTTTTCGCGGGATATGGCGTTTCCCGGTTCCTCGTGGAATTTGTTCGGCAGCCTGACGCACAATTCATTTCGCCCCAGAACCCCCTCGGCCTCGCGTGGCACATGGGCGGCTTCGGACTGACGATGGGCCAGCTTCTGTCCGCGCCGATGATCCTACTGGGGCTTTTCCTCGTTCTGCGCGCGCGGCGCGGCACATGAACCTGAAAGACCAGATCGCTGCGCGCATTCGCGCCAACGGTCCGATGCCCCTTGCCGATTACATGGCCGAATGCCTGCTGCATCCGGCATTTGGGTATTATGCCACGCGGGAGCCTTTCGGGACCAACGGCGATTTCGTGACAGCCCCGGAGGTCAGCCAGATGTTTGGTGAACTGATCGGTCTCAGCCTTGCCCAGGCCTGGCTGGATCAGGGCAGCCCGTCAGTCTTTACGCTCGCCGAACTCGGTCCCGGTCGCGGCACCCTGATGGCCGATCTCCTCAGAGCGGCCGCCAGCGTAAAAGGGTTTCTGGAAGCGGCGCGCATCACCCTGATCGAAGCCTCGCCGCGTCTGCAAGAGCTGCAGCGTGAAACACTGAAAGGCTATCAGCTCACTTTCGCAGAGCACGTGACAGAGCTGCCCGAACAGCCGTTGTTTTTTGTCGCGAACGAGTTTTTCGACGCGCTGCCGATCCGCCAGTTCGAACGACGGACGAGCGCCTGGTGCGAACGGCTGGTGGGCCTTGACCGTGACCGGCTTGTCATCGGCCTCGGACCCGAAACAGATGTTCCCGCATTGTCAGACCGGTTGCCGGATACCAGGGAAGGCGATGTCGTTGAATATGCACCTCAGGCTGCGCCGATTGTCGATGCACTCACCATGCGCATCGCGATGCACGGTGGTGCGGGATTGATTGTCGAC
>JASFFN010000428.1:0-3004 GCA_050124275.1 Roseobacter sp.
GCGATGAGTGCTGGCGAGAAGCACAAGGTGTTGTTCTTGCCCGGCAGAGACCGGTTCGTAACGCCGATGATGACGCCCTGCTGCATGCAGTCCGCTACAACGGCCTGCGCCAGTTTTTCGGCGACGGGGGCACGGGTTTCCCGGCTGGCGACCAGTTCGGCGCCAAGGAACAGCCCCTTGCCGCGGACCTGCCCGATCGCCTCATGCTTGTCCATGAGTTCGGCCAGTTTGCCGAGCATGTACTCGCCTTGCGCCGTCGTGTTCTCCAGCAGGTTTTCCTCTTCGATGATCGCGAGATTCTCGATAGCGGCGGCAGGCCCCGCCGTGCATCCGCCGAACGTCGAGATGTCGCGGAAATAATTCAGCGGGTCGGATGCATCGTCCTTGAAAAGATCAAAGACCTTTTCATTGGTCACAAGGCAGGCAATCGCCGCGTAGCCGGACGCGACGCCCTTGGCCATTGTCACCATGTCGGGCTCAATGCCGTAGTGCTGGTAGCCAAACCACTTGCCCGTGCGCCCGACCCCGCAAACAACCTCGTCGATATGCAGCAGAATGTCATATTTTTTACAGATCTCCTGCACGCGCTGCCAGTAGCCGTCAGGGGGTGTTATGACGCCGCCGCCGGCGGTGACAGGCTCGAGACAGAGCCCGCCCACCGTGTCCGGGCCTTCTGCAAGGATGATATTTTCGATCTGGTCGGCGGCCCAGACGCCATAGTTCTCCTGCGGCGCTCCCTCCTGTTCAAAGGCGCGGTACTCCAGACAATGCGGCACGCGCACGAAACCCGGTGTGAAGGGCCCGTATTGCGCGTTGCGTTCATCCTGACCGCCCGCCGAAAGAGCCGAGATGGTTGTGCCATGGTAGTCGCGGTCGCGGTAGAGCACCTTGTGTTTCTTGCCACCGTAGCGTTTGTGCGCGATCTGGCGGACCATTTTGAACGCTTTCTCGTTCGCTTCCGAGCCTGAGTTGCAATAGTAGACGCGGCTCAGGCCAGGCATTTTCCCTATCAATCGTTCGGCGAACATCGCACCCGGAATGGAGCCCGCGGAGCCTGCGAAATAGTTGAGCTTGACGAGCTGGTCGCGCACCGCGTTTGCGATGCGCTCGCGCCCGTAGCCGACGTTCACCGTCCAGACGCCGCCCGAAACCGCATCAAGATGCTCTTTGCCTTTCTGGTCCCAAACCTTCATGCCGCGACCTTCCACGATGATGCGTGGGTCGGTCGTCTCGTAAGGTTTGTGCTGGCTCAGGTGGTGCCAGATATGCGCCCGGTCTGCTTCAACGATACGCGATATGTCATTTTCATTGAAATTGCCGTCCATGGGTCAGACCTTTCATCTATGCGGGTGAGAAACAGAATCAGCTTTGGTCGCTCTGCTTTGTACGAATTTGACACCTTAAAGGCGGCGACAAGTAGGGCCAGTGTTCAACCTTGCATATAGCCAGATACTTGCCAAGCATCGGTTCTTTCTGCCGGAATGGTGCCTGTTCGCGATGAAATCATCCGCCTCACTCCATGTCTTTTCACAGCCGTTGCATTGCCGCTCAATCGAGTGGACCCGGTATCGTTCGCCCGTTTTCACCATCCAGTTCAAAAACCGGAATGGCTCTTTCTGGCGGTCAGAATGGCCCGGTTGTCCAAACTGGACTTATGATAAGTCTCCATGTGGTCCTTTGATCTGCTCATTCAGCAGTGACACTGATGACCATGCCAGCATGGCATGCGGCAAATTTTTGCAGTGAGTTTCGTCCATTGTGCTGCCGGAAGCGGAAGAGGTGAAAATTCGAACAACAGGCGGCAGGGCAGGAGTTTTCGGCGACAATAGGCTTGCAGGCGCGGAGAAACTGACATTGGATGGGACGCGATAAAAAGGATTGGCCAGCGCGGAAACAGTGCGGCACAACCAACTCGGCGCAACAGATGCCGCAATGGAAAATCAACGGGAGACTACTGAAATGATAAAGAAATCAGCAACAACATTCGTGGCCGGCGCGGTCATGGCGTTCGGCGCGCAGACGGCAACTGCCGCCGAGCACGGTGAAATTACGGTGGGTTACTTCCTCGAGTGGCCGATGCCATTCCTGGCGGCCAAGGCAGCCGGCACATACGATGAAGCCCTCGGCATGAAGGTGAACTGGGTGACGTTCGACACCGGCACGGCGATGAGTGCCGCGATGGCCTCGGGCGACGTGCAGATATCCGTCAGCCAGGGCGTGCCGCCCTTCGTCGTTGCAACGTCGCGCGGGCAGGACCTGCAGATCGTCGACGTGGCGGTAAGCTACTCGGACAACGACAACTGCGTCGTGCGCGCCGAACTCGAGATCGACAAGGATAGCGCGGGTGAACTGGCGGGCAAAAAGGTCGCGGTGCCTCTCGGCACCGCAGCCCATTACGGCTTTTTGCGCCAGATGGATCACTTTGGCGTGGACCTCGGTTCCTTGCAGATCGTCGACATGCCGCCGCCCGAAGGTGCCGCGGCACTGAGCCAGGGGGCTGTGGACTTCGCCTGCGGCTATGGCGGCTCGCTGACCACGATGAAGGAATACGGCAACGTGCTGCTGACCGGCGCCGAGAAGGAAGAGTTGGGTATCCTCGTGTTCGACGTGACTTCGGCGCCCGCGTCCTTTGTGGCGGAGAACGGCGAGACCGTGGCCAAGTTCCTCAAGGTGACGGCGGATGCGAACGCCGAGTGGAAAGCAAACCAGAGCGAGGAGATGCTGGCGGTGATCTCTGAGCAGTCAGGCATGGACCTTGAGGACACGCGCGATTTCATCGCGACGATGAAATTCCCCTCCGTCGAAGAGCAGCTGTCCGAGAAGTGGCTTGGCGGCAACGCGGCGGCGTTCATGAAAGGCGTTGCGGACGTCTTTGTCGAGGCGGGTTCGATCGACAGTGCGCTTGACAGCTACGAGGGCACCGTCAACACCGGACCGCTGGAAGCTGCCAGCCAAATGTAGCGGATCAGAGGCGGCGCGGGACGTACCCGCGCCGTTTCGCTTT
>JASFFN010000429.1:0-3004 GCA_050124275.1 Roseobacter sp.
CGCGCATCTCGGTCAAGGCCACGACCTCTGAAAAACTCGGGTTCACGGGGCGCGGCGAAGGCATTGCCTGCCTTGCGACAGCGACCTTGACCAGCTCATGACCGGATTCGCAAAAGTCATCGGAACGGTTCTTGGCGTCGGCTACATTCGCCCGGCGTCCGGCACGTGGGGGTCGCTTGTGGCCCTCCCCTGGGGATGGCTGTTGCACGTGCTGGGCGGTTTTCCTTTGCTTGTTCTCGGTGTTGCCGTCGCCTTTGCGCTGGGTTGGTGGGCGACGATTGTGATGACCAGGGACAGCAGCAATCATGATCCGTCAGAAATCGTTGTGGACGAACTGGTTGGCCAGTGGATCGCGCTTTTCCCCCTGTCCTACGCTGCCTGGTCCATGGGGCTGAATATCCTTGTGATGTGGCCGGGCTGGATTGCGGCCTTTGTGTTTTTTCGCTTGTTCGATATCTGGAAACCGGGCCCCGTCGGCTGGGCGGACCGCCGGGGAGATCCCCTCGGCGTGATCCTGGACGACGTGATCGCAGGCGTCTTTGCCGCCCTTGGTGTACTCGCGCTTGCCGGTCTTTACCACGGGGTGTTCTGACGTGGCGCTGGCGACCGATGTTCTTGCTGCCGCACGGGCACGCGGCGCGATGATCGTGACCGCCGAAAGCTGTACCGGCGGCATGGTCGCCGCGGCCCTGACCGATATCCCCGGATCGTCCGACGTGGTGGACCGCGGTTTCATCACCTATTCCAATGCCGCAAAGATCGACATGCTGGACGTCAGACCAGCCACCCTCGAAACATACGGTGCCGTATCGGAGCAAGTCGCTCTGGAAATGGTCCGGGGAGCGCTCTCACATGCAAAGGCCACGGTCGCCGTATCGGTGACAGGCATTGCGGGGCCCGGCGGTTCCGAACACAAACCCGAAGGCCGCGTCTGTTTCGCCTGTGCAAACGCGCAGAACGTGACCGTTGAAACGATCGATTTCGGGCCCCTGGGACGGGCAAAGGTGCGCGCCGCCGCCCGTGACCATGCGCTCAAGATGTTGCTGGATGCGCTCGCCTAACGACTGACCGGTTCATAAAGTTCGACCGCCCTTGCCTCGAAGGCCCTGACGATGCGGTGCATCGCCTCGTTGAAAACCACGCCGATCAGTTTTTGCAAGACTATGTTGCGAAACGCGAAATCCACGAAGAACGACACTTCGCACCCGCCGTCCACGTCGCGAAAGGCCCAGTTCGACCGCATGTATTTGAATGGCCCGTCGAGATATTCGGTGTCGATTTTCCTTTCTTCCGGTTCCAAAACCACACGGCTTGTAAAGCGCTCGCGAAATACCTTGAAGCTGATGACCAGGTCGGCCTCCATCACGAACGCGTCTCCATGCGGCGTCACGGACTTTACGCGCGCCGCGGCGCACCACGGCAGAAACTGCGGATACTTTGCCACATCGGCGACAAGATCGTACATTTCCTGCGCGGTATAGGGCAGTATCCGGGTTTCAGAATGGGTCGGCATTGCGTATTCAGGTTCTCGACGGTCGCCAGCATGTTCTATGCGCGCGCGCTTAATTCAAGGTGAAATACATGCCAACGCGTCCTTATGTCATAGATGAGATGATATCGGCCAAGGAGATCGCCGCCCGAATCGAAGGCCTGTGCAAGGAAATTCGCCGCGAGTTCTCGGATACGGACAAGCTTGTTGTCGTGGGACTGCTGCGCGGCAGTTTTGTCTTCATCGCCGATCTCGTCCGCGAGCTTGATTTGCCCATTGAAGTCGATTTTCTCGAGGCATCAAGCTACGGAGACGGAATGGAAAGCTCGCGAGAAGTTCGCATTCTCAAAGACTTGCGCGGTGCAATTGAAGCCAAGGACGTGCTTGTCGTCGAAGACATTGTCGATACGGGACACACGTTGAACCACGTTGTCTCCCTTCTGAAAAGCCGCCTTCCCGCGCGCTTGAAGTCGATTGCGCTCCTCGACAAGCCGAGCCGGCGCGAGGTCGATTTCAAGGCCGACTGGACGGGATTTGAAATCCCGGACGAATTCGTCGTCGGTTATGGCATTGATTACGCGCAGCGCAACCGCAACCTGCCCTTCATCGGCAAGGTTCGCTTTCTGGACGAGACTGGCCAATGAATCCGAGATGGCTGCTGCGCATGGCGCTCTGGGCGCGCAATCCAGCGTCGGCGGCGCGGGTAAAGCTTGTTTTTGCCATCGTCTTTGGCGCTTTGGTCATCTTCTCTCTGGAACACTTCGGATTTTGGCCGGAAGCGTTGACCGCCGAGCGGATGCGGCCGTGAGCCGTTTCGCCAGGCACGCATGTCCGCAAGGGCGATGGCGCTTCCGGTGCGCCCGTCTTCGCGATAGGAGACTTCGGATGAAAACGGCGCAGACGCTGGCCGTTGCAAATGTCATGGCGGTCAGGTTGCCGACTTTGCGCGCGCCGTAACGCTTGGCGTCTCTCCGGACGGCGCAAACTATTATCCCGCTTTCCCCTACGCGTCTTACGCAAGGATGGAGCATCAGGATCTCGCCGACCTTTTCGCTTACAAGCGCGACCTCCCCGCGAGCGAGGCGCCTACAGGCGAGCACGACCTGACATTCCCGAAGTCCGTGCGACGCGTTGTCGGGCTATGGAAATCCCTTTGCATGCGCGATGGTTTCTTTCTCGCCGTCTCGGAAAACCCTTCTGCGCAGCGCGGACGCTATCTCGTGGAGGCTTTGGCGCATTGCGCCGAATGCCACACCCCCAGAGACGCTCTGGGCGGACTGGACCGAAGCCGCTGGATGCAAGGCGCGCGGGACCCCGCCGGCGCCGGCAGAATTCCGGGGCTTACTCCCGATCAGCTTGACTGGCCGGACGGGGATCTGATCGTCTACTTCGAAATCGGTCTGACGCCCGACTACGATAAAGCGTTCCGCCCAAAACCTGAATCGCTGGGATTCCCACACGCATGATTTTGTGATTCATGCTGTTTGGGAGGATGGATCATGTCAGCACCTTTGC
>JASFFN010000430.1:0-3001 GCA_050124275.1 Roseobacter sp.
CTCGCGCGGGTCCCGCCACGCAGGCGGGCCGAGCCCGGCCTCGCCGGTCTGGTGCACGCCTGTCTTATCGACTACCCGCGTTATTTTCATCCTGAAACAGGTCGGCCCTGTCCCGCAGAGGCGATCGTTGCATGGTTATCGCAACCGGGACAGGTGCAAAAACGCGCGTTGAAAAACCGGCTGCTGGCGAAACTTCAGGGGGTTTTCGCCAGCAAGGCGCATTTGTGGCGCTGAGCAAGCGCCCCATGTCCTCTAAGATGCGGCGTTACGCGTCCAGATGTGCAGGATATCCTGCCCGACCCTCTGACAGTCGACCAGTTCAAAGCGCGGCGCGGCTCTCAAGTTGCTCAGACCCAGAGCGCCGATCGATGGCAGTCCTTCCGCACCTACGGCGAGACCCGCGCTGAAGCCGACGAGGTCGTCGACAAGTTCGGCGTCGAGCAAAGACGCGGCAAGAGCGCTGCCACCTTCGCAAAATACACGCGTCAGGCCATACTCCGCCAACTGACGCAGAACATCGCGCAGATCGAGTTGGCCTGCCGATGACCGGCATGTCAGTCGTGTAGCACCCAGATCATCCCATGCCCGGCTCAAGTCCGGATCGACATCCGCACCATGGCACAGAATGACCGGCACGTCCCGTGCAGTGCTTGCCAGCACGCCCGTCAGCGGGATATCGAGGCGTCTGCTGACGATGATGCGCGCAGGCTGCCAGTTGACGCCGAGGTCCCGCACGGTCAGGGACGGATCATCCTTGCGTGCCGTACCGCCGCCCACCATCACCGCATCATGGCGCGCCCGCATGGCATGAACGCATCGACGCGCTTGTGCACCAGTAATCCACTTGCTTTCGCCGGAACCGGTTGCGATCCGCCCGTCGAAGCTGCTGGCAAGTTTGAGCGCTACAAGGGGCCTGCCATGTTCGACCCGTGCAAAGAAGCCCGCATTGTCCCGGCGCGCGACCGCCTCCATCACGCCTTTCTCGACCGCGATTCCGGCGTCCGCGAGCATTCGCGCCCCTTTTCCGCTGACCCGCGGATCAGAATCCAGAACCGCGATAGAGACATGGGCCACGCCGGCATCGATCAGCGCCTGCGCGCAAGGCGGGGTCTGACCCTCATGTGCGCAGGGCTCAAGCGTAACATAGACATCTGCACCGCGCGCCAAGGCATCCGCCTGTTCGAGCGCCTGCGTTTCCGCATGCGGTCTTCCGCCGGGTTGGGTCCAACCCCGCCCGACAATCTGACCGTCTTTGACGATGACGCACCCAACGGCGGGGTTGGGCCAGACCCGGCCATGCCCCCGGCGTCCCAGCGACAGCGCCAAGGCCATGTAACGCTCTGCCGGGGTCAATCTTCCGGCGGAGCTTCGGGCCGAAGCTCGCTGACAAACCTGTCGAAATCGTCCGCTGCCTGAAAGTTCTTGTAAACGCTCGCAAACCGGACATAGGCAACCGTATCGATACGGGCCAGCGCCTCCATCACGATTTCACCAATCGTCTTGGAGTCGATGTCGGTCTCTCCCATGCTCTCCAGGCGGCGCACGATCCCCGATATCATCTGGTCGATGCGCTCCGGGTCAATCGGTCGTTTTTGCATGGAAATACGGATCGAGCGCTCGAGCTTGTCGCGATCGAAGTCTTCGCGTTTGCCCGTCGACTTGATGACCACAAGATCGCGCAACTGGACCCGCTCATATGTGGTGAAGCGCCCGCCGCATGCCGGACAAAACCGTCGTCTCCGGATGGAGACATGATCTTCGGCCGGTCGGCTGTCTTTTACCTGGGTGTCTATGCTTCCGCAAAACGGGCAGCGCATCGCCGTCCCCCTTTATTCAAACTTCTGCCTCTTGTTGTGGAGTCGTCGCCCCGCCTCTCCACACTTATAGGACACGCGCTAGACTTTGGGTAGTGGAGAATTACAAACCCACATCTTGTGGCAAAAAACGTGTCTTACGAGCCAGACAGAAACTGCGCGGCCACCCGGCGGCGGTGGGGCCGCGCCCTGTGTTCGACAAGATAGATACCTTGCCATGTCCCCAACACGGGCTGACCCTCACGCACCGGGACGGTCAGGCAAACCGGCAACATTGCCGCTTTTATGTGCGCAGGCATGTCGTCGGGCCCTTCCAGCGTGTGGCGCAGATAGGACATCGAGGGATCGTCGGCAGGCGGCACCAGACGGTTGAAGAATGACTGCAGGTCCGTTTTCACATCCGGATCGGCGTTTTCCTGAATCAGCAGCGATGCCGAGGTGTGAAGCACCATCAACGTCAGCACGCCGTTGCCGCAACCGGAAAGCGCGCGACGGACATCGGACGTAAATTCGTAAAGGCCGGGGCCTTCCGTTTCGATCACATACTCACGCTGCATTCTCTTGTCGGACCAGTGTCGCTTTTGACCTACGCTGATCTCCCATCAGAACCGATCGAGCGTTTCTTCAAAGAGCGTTTCGCAAAAAATATAGGCCTGGGCAATGCTCAGGTTTGCGCCTTTGGTCGTCACCGAGACGGAATACGACGTGGGTGTCTTTGCCAGTTGCTCATCAGGATTGGTGGTAAAAACCACTCCTGTTTCATTGGCCCGTGTCCTTGCGGGGCCGCGCGTGTCCAGCACGTACATGCGCTTTCTCACGCCGTCCAGACCTGCGGCACGCGCATAATCGGCAGCCGCGCACCAGATGCCGCGCACGCCCGCTCCGCGGCTTTCCAGCACTTCAAAGGTGTTTGCATTGATGGGGACGACGGTGAGCCAGTTGACGGCGCGAAAAGGGTCCGCCGCGAAAGCGGTTGGCGCGGCGCCAAGGACACACAGCAACAGGAAGACACGGCGCATACCCAATTTCCAGGAAGACGGAAGTTTCTTTTCGACAGCTTACACCGAAGCCCTGCTCTTTCCAGTCGGCAAGGGTCTACCGCTGCCCGAATAAGCGCTCGCCCTGCTCGTCAATGGCCTGCTTCGCCTTTCGGATTGAGGCTGCCTCCGCTGCTTCCCGGCCTTGCA